>CAMPAA010000310.1 GCA_946631345.1 uncultured Verrucomicrobiota bacterium | reverse complement strand
GTTCGATCGTTTCTGTATACTGCATCAGAACAATCCGCCGTCGATGGCGGCATCTACGACAACCGTCGCGCCCTTCGTGACGTTCACGAGGTTGAATTCCGGCCCCTGGCAACAGCGCTTGAAGGCTCCCTTCGCGACAAGATGCACGGCTATGTCCGGAGGAGACTCCCTAAGGCTTTCGGCTGAACCGGACTCCACAGACCCCGGCAACGACAGGAACGCCGACATCTCCGGGAACTCCACGCGGTAACCTTTCTTCAGCCACTCGCAGGTTTCGCCCCAGATCATGCCGCCAGTCGCCCTGACAAGCGGCTCCGGCATCGCCGTCTTGCGCGAGACGCCAGAGTAGATGGTGTCGTCGTAGATGCTTCCATTGTGCAGGACGGCAAAGCGGTTCAACGGTGTCTCGCCGCTCTTGAGGCCGGTTGCAACGACCTTGTAACGGACATCCGTCATAAACACCTCCCAGAATGCGGTGGATAAATACGGGGAATTGACGCCTCCCCAACCAGCGAAGACGGGCTCGAAGCCGTCTCTCTCGTTGTACTGCTCTGTAAGTAGCTGCTTTTCTTTTTCATTTCTGAATAATTTTGAACTAATATGCGCCAGCCATCCAGTCTCCACCGCCGAGAAAACGCCCATTGATGGACTCGCCTCACGCCAGTAATCCCTGTCGAATGCGACAAGGAAAAACCCCAACAAGGAGCTTTTTGCCTGTAACCTGTATCCCGCAGTCAGGATATTAACGCCCGTTACTAACCCGTATTTATGAGAGGCCTATGCATCCACTCCACGTTGTGGAGCCATGCGTCTAAACACTCTCAACCAGTCGGTGTGCATTGTACCATATTCTCCTGACAAGCGCAAGGGGGGTTGTGAAGAAATCTGAAAAAAGTTGTGAAACTTGCGAAAAATATCATTGACAGCCCCCAAATAGCCCTTTTCAAATGTGCACCCGGTCCCCTTCCTATCCAAGGCAAGACCCCTTGCTGCCCTAAGCCAGAGTGTAGGGTACACTTCCGCCGACCATAGGGTACGCTATCGAAGAGTGTTCCCTACGCTGTCAAAGAGTGTAGGGTACACTCACGCATCGCATAGCCTACACTAGCACAAACCATAGGGTACGCTCGCGCCGACCGTTCCCTACGGTCACGCTCGCGAAAGCAGGGACTCTCGCACAAGGTAAAAGCATCTCCGTCACTTCATCCCCAATCCGTTGCGGAACGACTTGCAGAACAACTTCTTCCGGTCCTTGCTGCCGTACATGGCAGACAGTGGGTTATTGTATTGCCTGACGGCAGCAATCTCCCCGCGCCATGAATGACGCGGGATCACGGACACCTAGCCTTACGCGCGTCAAGGTTGGGAATCCGGCGATTCATCGCCGGATCGCCCCATAGCAATCAGCCGCGCCCAATCGTTGTTTAGGTGGCAGTTGACGTAGTTGATCGGTGTTGACGGCACCGACTCAGGGAAGCCCGACAAAACAAGTGTTTTGCTCTCTGCCAGACGTTTGACGGCTACGCCATGAGGCTTATACCCCTTGAGACCATAAGGCAGCAGACAGATCACCTTTGCCCCGGCAATCTCCAATACACCCTTTGCGACTTCTTTCTCTCCTGGAGAAATAAAGCCGCCGATCAAGGTCGCGCCGCCCTGCGCCAGCTCTAGATAGTGCGACACCTCGGCCGCGCGCTCTTCTTCGGTGATTCGCCGATGAACGACCACCGGCTCGAGCCAAGGCGCGTCAAGAAGCGACCTGTCGCCGATTGCCGTCCAGGAAATGCCGCGGGGCAGGCGCGAATGTCGAAGCGCAAAGTGCTTGCGGAAGAAGTCGGGGTGGTCGCGCTTCCATTGCCAGCGAATCGGATTCGATTTAACATACTGCGTATAACGGTCAAGCTCATCGCCGGAGAAGGAAATGAAGTCGTGAAAATTCTCCTCAAAGAGACCGAGCGTTCTGTCCCACGCAAGATCGCGCACAGCTTTCGTCGCCCGCGCCTTGAAGCGCCTGATATGCCATCCAAGCGGATGCGCGCTCCGGCGGCGAAAGACGATTATGGCATGAAAGTGATCTGGCATAATCGCGCAGACGCGCAGGTCGATCTCCGGCGAATCGACGCTCATCTGAAGATACGCCTTCAAGACAATCTCCCCGAACGGCAGAAGTTCGACTTTCCCACCGACAATGCGCGAGAGGCAGTTCCGCCTCGGAGCGGTATTGATCGTCACGAAGTAATATCCCTCGTGATAATCATGTCCAGTCATCCGCGCATAATGCATAGACAATTCCTTTTGCTGTTGAATACGTCATATATTCTGGATTGGAGTATTATATCATATTCCCCATATGCGCCACACAGCGGCAGAAACCGCCGCGCCAACAACGGGCGCGGCGGTTTCAGGTTTGGCGCGTGTTCCGAAACTGCGGACGATTCGCATTTATTCTGCGGCGGCAGCTCGCTGGAACACGCGCCGCCGCCGCAGTGTTGCTATAGCATGATTGCGTTTACTTCCAGTAGAACTTGTTCAGCTTGTCAA
>CAMPAA010000309.1 GCA_946631345.1 uncultured Verrucomicrobiota bacterium | reverse complement strand
ACATCCGCACATTGTACGAAAGTGCCTGATCGTCTTTCACGGCGGCGGCGGCCTGCGCCCAGATATTCGTTGCGCGCACGAGAAACGCGTTTGGGACCCGGTCGTCATTGTGCGCCTCAAGAAACGCCCGCCAATTCCGCGGTTCCGCCTGTCCGAGCGCCTGCGCCTCCTCGAAGTACCGGCGTGCGAACGGAGCGGCCTTGCCGTAGTAGCCGGCGAAAAACCGGTCGATAAGTGGCCGAACATCCCTGTCCGGATTCCACATGAGCTTGGCGAGCAGCCACGTCTTCAGCTCGGCAAACTCAGCGTGCCGCCCCTGCGAACAACCCTGCGACAGGATGTATTGCGCTCCGCAGTCGCGGAAGAAACGCAGATTCGGCGCAAAGGCATAGACATTGGGCAGCAGATACAGGTAGTCGCGGAAATTGGTGACATAATCCCAGACGTAAAGCGCCTTGGCCTGCTTCGCCCAGCCGCGGATGTCAGCCGCGAAAGACACATCTGCGGCATTCGTGCTCACGCCAAGTGGGCGGCTGAAACCGCACTCGATTGTGCAGACGCAGGGGAAGACATTGTGCCGGAGTTTCGTCATTTTCGGCGGCTTGCGCGAGTATGTATAGGCCAACGTCTCTATGAGTTTATCCGGGAATTCCTTTTCAACAGTCTCGGCGACGGCGTTGATGAAACGCACCATGGTCCCGGAATGGCTTTCCTCCTCGGCATCCACAGCAGAGCATCGGGCGCATGTGCAGTAGTTTGCGTTGTCGTTCTGGCTCACTCCGTAGAAGGCCGCGTCGGGATCCTTCCTGATCCGTTCAAGAACGTTGGACGTTACGATGCGCAGCACGTCGGGGTTCGTCAGGCAGAGCTGCGTGTCCTTGGCGATACGCCGCCCTTTTCGTTCGCTGTACCATTCGGGGTGGGATTCGAAATGTTTCGCCGCAGGCAGCAGCGAATCGAAGGTATGCGCCAGTCCGAGCCCACGTCCGGAGCGAAATGGAACGCCACCGAATTTCCCGCCACGCCCACCGCCTGGGATGTTGCAAGAGCCGTTTAGCCTCAGCCGGGCGGCAAACGCCGGGTTCTGTGCCGTGTCAACGTCGTACCACCTGGTCGAGCGTAGGACAAACGCCGGCTTCTGCACATCGTCGAGGCAGTCCGGCACCGTGAAACGGTTGAGCTGCGGCACGACAGTGCGCCAACTTGCGAACCACCCTACGCCACCATATGTCTCAAGCAGTTCGTAGACGCCATACAGAACACCGCTCCCGCCGCCAGTGATGGTCACGTTGCCGTTCCCCGTCCTGATGCGGAACGCGTCGTCGTTACCTTTGCCATCAAGGAAGATCGCCTTGCCGGAATTGGATTCATACGTACCCTTGACGACAGGCAGTTCAACACCGGTCATCTCACGAACATATCCACGCAATTCGTCGGCGGCATACCTCACCGACGCACTGGCATCAACCGGGATGACAATTGAATACGCGGCAGGCTTTCCGCGTTCCGCCAGCGTCAGTTCGCCCGCCGCCGCGCACAGCACGGCGGCGAGTGAGAAAGACGCAACAATCCGTTTTTTCATCAGGCCAATCTCCGGCACATCCGTCATTCAATGCCGACTGGACAGACGACGCGAAAACCCTCATATCCAGTACGCGATTGCGCCGCGCGGGATGCACGCGATGCGGAACGGCAGTCAGGCGCATAACTGGAATAGCCCCCGCCACGCCTTACGCGATTGGCTCCAGCCGCGCTGTGCGAAAGCGGATAGGCTGGATTTTCGGGATCGACGTTCACCCGTCCGCCGTATGTCCTTCCCGCCGTATCCGTAGCGGTGGCAATGTTTTCTTCATACCAGTCAAGGCATATTTCCCACACGTTGCCGTGCATGTCATAAAGCCCGACGGACGACGGCTTGCATGATCCTACAGGTGCCGTGGAGGCTCCGTTATAGTAATAGCGGGCAAGAGGCTTCAGATTATCATCCGAGTTGCCGCCCTTTATCTCCGAACCGTCGTTCCACAGACCGGAATAGTTTCCTGCACGGCACGCAAACTCCCACTGCGCTTCAGAGGGGAGGTCGAAAGGAAGGCCGCTCTTCAGGCGCAGGAGGCCCAGGAACGAATCACTGCTTGGCGCACCAGGCCAGGTGCCGCCCGTTCCCGCCGTTACCGTAACACCGCCAGAAGTATTGCCTGAATATCCGTGCGTCGTGCGGAGCTCGTTATAGCAAACGGGGGACATGGGATAGACGAGATCGTTTGCATTCCAACTGCTCGCAACCGCGTTCGAGTTCGTGGCGACCCGGCGGAACTGTCCCTTGGTGACTTCAAACACGCCAATGTAGTAGTTGTTTGTGAGCGTCACAAGATGCGGCGCCTCGGATGCGGCGGTACGGCCTTTCTCGCCGTCGGCTGAGCCCATCGTCCATTCGATGCCTTCTGCCTCGATCTTGCGCATGAGCAGCTTCGACGTCTTGTATTCGGGATTGTTGGTGACGGCAGAACCCTGCTGCGCAAAACCCGCCCTCGGAAGGAATTCCGCAGAAGGATAGAAGCGCACCTCGCTGTCGACATCCAGGTCCACCACCATGTAGTCGGGCGTGTTGTCGAGCGCCC
>CAMPAA010000308.1 GCA_946631345.1 uncultured Verrucomicrobiota bacterium | reverse complement strand
TCGGCTTTTCCTTTCTCCTTGTTTGTTGTTTTTGACGTGTAGAACGTGTAGATCGTGTAGTTGCGTTATCATGCCGCCCTCATTACTTTAACTTTCGCGGCACTTCTACTTGCATTTTCGCGGCAATTGTAGTATACTATTCGCGACATCCGAAATGGAGAGTTTATTATGGAATTCTACAAAAGATGGATGGAATCCTCCGTCCGCACATCTCTTAAAACATGGCGCGCAGTCTCGATTGTAGGTGCTCGTCAATGCGGCAAGACCACACTTGGGCAGAGTCTGCCATCCAAGACAATGATTGCCCGATCCCTTGACAACTCCATGTTCCTCCAGTCCGCTCTGGAAGACCCGGAGAGTTTTGTGCGACACGACGATGGGACTACTCTCTTCATCGACGAGATTCAGAAGGCTCCCTCTCTTCTCCCGGCCATAAAGGGACAGGTTGACCGCACGAACGCCACGGGGCAGTTTCTCCTGACAGGATCCGCCAATCTCCATATGCTTCCCGATGTGACGGAAAGCCTTGCTGGGAGACTTCATTCCGTCAGACTGCGAACCCTTGCAGAAGGAGAGATCAGGGGAACCAATCCAAACTTCCCCGCAATGGCTTTCTCCGGCGATCTCCCCGCACACATTGATGGATGCGACAAACAACAAATTCTCGCCCTTGCCTTTCGCGGCGGATATCCCGAAGCCGTTCGTGTCGGAACGTCCAAACGAGGAACATGGCATCGGGACTACATCGACCATCTGCTCAGGCACGACATTCAGGATGTTGCGGAGATACGCAAGCTTGACAAACTCCGCGCCGTTTTCACTTTTCTCGCCGCCCGTTCTTCCAAGCTCTGGAACATATCCGAAATCGCCACCTCTCTTGAAATAACCAAGGCATCCGTGGAAAACTACGTAGCAGCCCTCGAAAGCCTCTATCTTTTTGACCGTGTAGAAGCTTGGACGAGCCGCGACTACGAACGTACGCTGAAACGCCCAAAATGGTTCATTGGAGACACGGGGCTCATGTGCGCGCATCTCAAATGGCATCCTGACGATATAGCCTTCGATTCCGACAGATGCGGCAAGCTCGTCGAGTCTTGGGTCTACCACGAACTTGCTTCCGCACTTGACACCATCGATGGCTATTCCATCTTCCACTACCGCGACCGTGAACAACGGGAAATCGATTTCATACTTGAGAACGACGACGGGGCGCTTGTCGGCATTGAGGTAAAATCCGGTGCGCTTGTCAATACTGACGACTTCAGCCACATGGAGTGGTTCCGCAGGAACCTTGGAGGCGAAAGATGGAAACAAAGCATCGTTCTGTATTCCGGCCCCGATACGCTCTCCTTCGGAAAAGGCAAACTTGCCGTTCCTCTTTTCTCGCTTTTCGTGTAAACCCATGAATTTCCGATGGCATCGATTTGGCTCAAGCGGCTGTAAAGGCGGTTCATGAAACCACGAAATACGCGAAATACACGAAAGATGCTCTTCACACCTCTCGAGAGACTTTAGCGTATTTAGCGGTTGATAAACCATTGCCGGAAGGTTATTTGAGAGCCACTTCGATCACGGGGATGAGGACGGGCGGCTTGACGGCTGGGAGGAGGAAGTAGGAGACACCCTCATTGCCGCTCTTGTAGAATTCCTGCGTCTGCTCCGCAGCCGTACCGTGACGCTCCAGCGTGATTTCGGAAGCATCGTGGAGGAACTGCGCGTAGGCGACGTCGGCGGCGAACGGACAGGCGAGGCGTCCGCCGGGATAGGCGAGCAGATGGATGTAGAGCCGGCGCGTCGCCGGATTGAACGTAAGAACCGTTCCGGGCGGCGCGACGAATTTCTCCTCGGTGCAGCCGTAGATCGTCAAAAGCTCGCCGATCTGGTCTTTCATGTAGCGGCGGTAGCGATCCATGTCCTTGCCGGCGTTTATGCGCTTCCACGTCTCCTCGCCGCCGACAGTGCCGGATGGATTCGCCGGGCGGCATCCCGGCGGCATGCGCGGATGGCGAATAGAGCCCGAAGTGGATGAACATTCCGAAGCGGCCCTCAGTCCACCAGGAAAGACGCTCGGCCTTCTGCGCAGGAGTCTCGGCGAAAATCCGGCGAGGTTGTTCGGCGAAGAGCGTTATTGCCAAGCACATTACAGAAATCATCGCGCAGAGACGCAGAGGCGCAGAGATGTTTAGCCGTGCAGAACATGCAGAGGAGTCAACAACAGTCACAAGACGTTGCGAGAATCCCAAATGATATTTAAGATTTGTGAACATGTGTCTTCTCCGTTGATTCTCTTACGACGAGCGGCGCAGGAAGGAAAATGTCGCACGGCGGCAATGACGGATCGGTATACGTTCCAAAAGTCGCCGAAACGCCGCGCGGGCCATCTGCACGCGGTCCTGCCGAACGGTCGTCAGGGTGGGCGACATGAGCGAGGCGACGGAAAGCGCCTTGGCGTCCGACGGCGTACGCGCCGCTATGCCGGCCGCGCCACGATAGCGCTCCGGCCAGGCGCAGAGCGTCTTCAGCACCTGAAAAGGTCGTCGAGGGTGACGACATTGGTGACCATCGCTGCATTGGCGTTGCGCTTGAGCCCGCACGTCGTGACGAGCGTCGGCAGAATGCCCTTGCTGGTCCCGGTTGCAGACCTGAAC
>CAMPAA010000307.1 GCA_946631345.1 uncultured Verrucomicrobiota bacterium | reverse complement strand
GGGATGGATGCTCGACTCCGCCGTGAACCTGTTCGGCATGGAGGCCGATGCCTTTCGGCTCCGCGCTCCTGTGACGTAGACCTGCGTCTTGACTTTTAGCCTAAATTCGGCAGTTGACTCTGACCTCGGCAGTTTTTAGCCACAACGAACAGGAGAAGGTGAAATTACACAAACCATTTTTCATTATGCTATCATTTCACATTCACCCATGCCGGCATTGAAGACGGCAAACTCGGGAAATGGTCTTTGGCAAGTTCTCTAAGTCTCCCAGTTGAAATCATATCACCATAGTGATATAATATGCACCATGAAAATCTTCCATGGATCTCAAAGCATCATCAAGGTTCCGCAATACGGCATAGGCAAAGTCGGCAATGACTTCGGCTTGGGCTTCTACTGCACTGAAAATGAAAACATGGCAATGGAATGGAGTGTTCAGCCCAATCGCGACGGATTCTCAAACACATACGACTTTGACATTGAAGGCCTCAACGTCCTTCGTTTGAACACTCCAGAATTTACCGTCTTGAATTGGATGGCGATTCTCGTTTCTCACCGTCAGTTCAAACTGAAGGTTCCTGTAGCCGGCGCGGCATATCATTACCTTAAGAGCAGATTCGCCATAAACGTGGACGCATACGACGTGATAATTGGATATCGTGCCGACGATTCATACTTTGACTTCGCAGAAGCATTCCTCAACAACTCGATTTCCGTGGAACAGCTTTCCGTCGCCTTGCGGCTCGGCAAACTTGGCGAACAGATCGTGGTCAAGTCCAAAGAAGCATTCAAACGGCTGAAGTTCTCCGGGTTCACGGTTGCAGACCATACAAAATACTATCCCAGCCGGCAGTCTCGCAATGACGAAGCAGGACGGGAATTTGAGGAGCTTCTCGGCCGCGGCGGATTCTCCGGATTGTACATGAACACCATTCTTGCCGAACGGATTGGAAACGACGATGAACGCATACCCAGAAACGCTGCTCCCTGACGCACGTTCGCAATTGGCGGATGCTGCCGACTATGCCGTAATCGACATGGATTCGCCCATCGACGAGTTCTTCTCCCTCTTTGCGGCAAGCGATTTTGCGAGGCGCATCGAGCGCGGGGACCGTTCTACGATACTCGGCATCTCCGGCATTGAACTTGCACAGGGCGTTCTCGCCCTGGACAATGGAAGGAAAGACTTCAAGGTCGCCCGCGAAAGCCTGCGAAGAACAAGCGCATATTGGTCTGGATGGATACTGTCATACTACCAGTGGAAGAGCAACCGCACCTTTAAGGAGATTCTTGCGGCGTTGCCAGGAAGCGTAGTGGAAAAGATGTACAAGGTGTTTCACGAAGCGCCGGACGAACGATTTGCCTCGGTGGCGGACGAAATCGTAAACAAGAAGAACGCCGAGACACGGCTGAAGCGAATCCGCTCCGCCTACGGCTGTTCGCAGTCGCGACTTGCGAAAATGTCGGGAGTGGGTCTGCGCTCGATTCAGATGTATGAGCAGCGCAAGAAGAACATAAATCGCGCAGAAGCGGAATCGGTGCTGCGGCTTTCCCGTGCGCTTGGATGCGAAATGGAAGACATATTGGAGCCATGATGACGCGAAGAGAGGAAAACGCCGCAACGTTCCGAGACACCGAACGAATGTGCAAGACCTGTCAAAGACTCAAGGATGCCATCGAGTTTTCGCGTAGCAGGCAGCACTTGGTGATAGCGGGGGATGAAGTCGTGCGACCGGGAGGCGCAAACGGACAGCCGTGCAGCGTCATAGTCTCCACGAAGCGAACATTCGAAGCCGCCGCCGCATACGCACGCACAATGCGGACGTGCGTTCTGAACTTCGCCTCGGCGACGAATCCTGGCGGAGGTGTTGTCAACGGCTCCAGCGCACAGGAGGAGTCGCTTTGCCGGACATCCACGCTGTATTTCAACTTGAACGTCCGCGAGATGTGGGATGGATTCTATTCTCCGCACCGTGCGGTAGGCGATCCCCTGCACAACGACGACATCATATATACACCGCGCGTTGTCGTGTTCAAACGCGACACCGACCGTCCATCCCTGCTCGCGGAACGCGACTGGTACGAGGTCGATGTCATATCCTGCGCCGCGCCAAACCTTCGTGAGAAGCCAAGCAACAGAATGAACGCCCATGACGGGAACCGTCGCATCGCCATCACCCCAGACGATCTGCGTCGACTGCACGAACGGCGCCTCGCTCGCATTCTTGACGTTGCTTCTGCAAACGGAGCGGAGGCGGTCGTGCTAGGCGCGTTCGGATGCGGAGCCTTCCGCAACGATCCGTCGGTGGTAGCCTCCGCCGCTGCCGCAGTGATTCCCAGCTACCGCACGCTCTTCAGGACGATAGAGTTCGCGATATATTGCCGCCCCGATGACACGAGCAACTATACGGCCTTCATGAACAGCATTCCCCAACAGGCTTGATTGCCGCGGACAGCTGCGGATTCCTGCATCTTCGCGGCGCGACCAACTTTGCCAGCGCAGTAAAGATCCGAGACAACGAATTCGCCTATGGGCAGCTGCGTGGTTGGGGGATGATCTACCAGTATTCCTCTTCCGCCGACACGCCGCGAATGCGCGCACTGCTCAGGGGATTCAACCTTGGCAGGGCAAGGAGGTAAGATGGGTGGGATGGTTCGCGCCTCGTTGCAAAGATTGCCGCCGTGGGCGGATTCCCGCAG
>CAMPAA010000306.1 GCA_946631345.1 uncultured Verrucomicrobiota bacterium | reverse complement strand
GGCGCAAGGACGTAATCGACGAGGTTGTGCGCTTCGAGAACGGCATGATGTACCCGTCTGACCGCCCGGGCCTCGGAATCGAGCTTGACGAAGAGGCGGCGGCCCGCCATCCCAAGCAGGACCATTGGCTCCGCCACTACGCCGGAACGCTCACCAACGTGCGCCCGCCGGACAGCGTGCGGTACTGGCGACCTGCCAACTGACGGTGCAGAAGGGGCATGGGATGCTGAAGAGGCTGTTCGACATTGCGTTTGTCCTGCTGACGGCGTGGCTCTGGCTGCCGGTTCTTGCCGCAACCGCGCTGGCCGTGCTGGCGTGCGACGGGCGGCCTATATTCTTCCTTCAGCGCCGGGCGGGGAAGGGCGGCCGGCCGTTCAGCGTGTTCAAGTTCAAGACGATGCAGGCCAGGGGCGGCGGCGAACTTGAGGTGACGCGCATAGGGAAATGGCTGCGCAGACTTTCCCTGGACGAGGTTCCGCAGATGGTGAACGTGCTCAAGGGCGACATGTCGCTCGTGGGGCCGCGTCCGCTGCCGGTCGCATATCTGCCGCGTTATTCGCCCGAACAGGCCCGGCGGCATGAGGTAAGGCCGGGCATCACCGGCTGGGCGCAGGTACATGGCCGCAACGCGCTCACCTGGCCCGAGAAGTTCCGATACGATGTGGAGTACGTGGAGCGCCACAGTCTGCTGATGGATCTCAGGATACTGCTGATGACAATCCCCGCCGCCTTCGCTGGCGGTGACGAAATGCCTGAGTTCAAAGGCTGACGCCATCGCGGCTCCGCACAGCAGTACGGATTCGCAATGATGGCGTAACTGGTATAGGGGAGTAAACTCCGCTATGCTTCAGGCTGTGCCGGTGGTTGCGGTTGGGTCAGACTTTGCTATAATGCGCGCGTTTTACATCGGAGTCTGGCAATGGCAAACATTAGCATGAAGAGGGTGGCGGTGCTGCTGTGCCTCGCGTTCGCCGTGGTGGCGGGCGCGTCGGCCTCGTCTGCGGCCGCGCCGCTTTCGGACGATGAGCGCGCCGCGTTCCGCTGGCTCGACCATGTCACGGGAGCGCTTCCGCCGGAGAAGGAGCGCGAATGGTGGCAGATCGGCGGAACGCAGCACGGCCTTTTCGGAAAACGCTACAGCATCGCATTCTGCGGATATGCCGCCGCTGCGCTTGGACTGCGTGGTGGCGCAACCGAACGCATCGCGGCGGGGCGCATGCTCGGCAACTGCATCACCCGCTACATCAGGCGCGACGTATGGGCGTACGCAATGTCAAAGGACTACTGGGGCGGCAAGCCTTGGGCACCCGATCCTTGCTACCGCGAGAACATAATGTACACGGGCCATCTGCTCCAGCTCCTGGCGCTGTACGAGACGCTTACCGGCGACATGCGCTACTGGAAGGAGGGCTTTGATTTCGTGTGGCGCGACGGGCGCACGGTCCATTACGATGTTCAGAAGCTTCTGGACGTGACTGTGTCGCAGATGCGGGAGGGACGTAGCGGTGGAATCGCCTGCGAGCCTGGGCTCGTGTTCTTCCCCTGCAACAACCATCCGCACATTGCGCGTGCGCTCTTTGCGCGGCTGGGTCATGGGGACGGATGGACGGCCGACGCGCGGCGCTGGGAGACCTGGGCGCTGGCGCACTTCCGCAAGCCGCTTCTCGGCGGCGGGGCGTTGAACCTCGTCTATCACGTGAAGTCGGGCATCTTCTACCCGCGCGGACACAACGGGCTTGACGGCTGGTCGTTGCTCTGGTACGAGCCGTGGGCGGCGGAACGCCGCACTGCGCTCGACCTCTGGCGCGCGGCGGCGGAAAGGATCGACTGGCATGCGCTCGAGACGGCGCCGGACGCGCGGAAGGGCGGCTTTTCGTGTTGCGATCCGGCGGACGTGCCGCCAATCGCCACGGTCACGTTCCTCGCCGCCGCAGCCAGGGCCTGCGACGATCCGGCAACCGCCGAGCGGCTGGAGCGGATTGCCGCCCGCTCGCTCGTCCGCCGCGATGGGATGCTCTGGCTTGACGTCGGGCGCGACTGGCGCATCGGCGCCACGGCCAACTACATCATCTCCCTTGCCGAGGCCGACGGCTTCCGGTTCCGTGAAATCGTCCGGTGAAGCACATGGGCAGATGGCATATAGATGTATGGCGCTGTACCTTGGTCGGCGGAATCGCCGCGTTCGCGTGCTTTGCGGTTGCGATGCTTCTGTATCCCGGTGGTGGGTACAATCCGTTCCTGAAGATGCTGAGCGAGCTTGGACGCACGGAGATACGCAAAGTCGCCTATCCCACGTGTCATCACTGGTTCGTTGCCGGGATGTTTCTTGCCGCAGCGAGCGTGTCCGGCGTTTGGGTGCGGCTGGCGCGGCTCTCTTCCGGCTGGCGGCGTATGGCCGCCGGTTGGGGTGGCGCGGCAAACGTCGCTGGGCTCATCACCATCGCGCTCGTGCCGGAGAACGTCAACATGAATTTGCACAACATCGGCTGCAACCTCGCCGCCATCGGCGGTGCGGCGATCCTCGGCGCACGTTTCCGCAAGTGTGGCGGTGATCTGGCGTGGACGGTCTGGCTCCTTGCGCTCGTTTCGTTCTTTCTCGTCTGCCTCACCGTGAAGTCGATTCCATTCATCCCGTGGGTCACGGCAACGCAGAAGATTCTGATCGTGTCTTTCGCGGCATGGACGGGTTGGATCGCCTGGACGATCCGCGCAGAACGCCTCCTGAAAAAAGTT
>CAMPAA010000305.1 GCA_946631345.1 uncultured Verrucomicrobiota bacterium | reverse complement strand
CCCGCCCTACTGTGCGGGCGCGAGGTTGTCTCGCGGGTGGATGGTGGCTTGCGATCGAACCAGACCGCCGCGTTCCAGAAGGAAATCGACGAGCTGTCCGCTGCGGGTGGCGGAACGCTGCGTATCCCCGCCGGAGAATATGTGGTCGCGTCGCTTCGCATCAAGAGCGGCGTGACGCTCCATCTTGACGGCAATGCGTACTTGTACGGCGCAACGAACGAATGCGAGTACGTGCGGTATGTCAACAAAGGCGACACTGCGTATTCTGTCGTGTACGCCGAGGGCGCGACTAACGTCGCCGTCGTAGGCGATGGCGTAATCGACGGGCGCGGACGCCTCCACAATCGGTATCGCGACAACAAGCTCCACCCAGGCTGGGATGACCTTTACTTCCAGGACTGCAGGAACGTCCGCGTCGATGGCGTCACGCTGAGAAATGCGTCCAGCTGGTGCTGCTTCTTCCGGGGATGCGACGGAGTGGTGGCGCACAAGGTCAAGATATTCAACCACTGCAACTGGTCCAACGACGGCATCGACATCGAGTCGTCCAACGTGCTGGTCGAGGACTGCGACATAGACTCCGAGGATGATTCGCTTGTGATGAAGGCTCGTGAGGCATGGCGGGTCGTTGAGAACGTGAGGGTGCGCAACTGCCGCCTTTCGTGCAACGCCGAGCACATCAAGATAGGCACGGAATCGCTCGGCGTGTTCCGCAACATCATTGTGGAGGACTGCGACGTCGCCTGTCGCACGCCGAAGTGCGCGACGCACGGATATCTGCGGTTCCCGGGCGTCTCGACGCTGCAGGCGGCTCTTTCCGCGATATCGCTTTTCGTCGTGGACGGCGGCAGCCTCGAAGACGTGACGGTGAGGCGCATAGCTGTAGGCGAGGGCATGATAACGCCGATATGCATCCGCTACGCCGCGCGGAAGGAGCGCCGCTCGCCAGGAGAGGGTTTCTTCAGGAACGTGCTGATAGAGGACGTAAAGATGTCAGCCCCGAGCGTCAGTTCCGTCGCATGCTCGATTACCGGTCTTCCCGACAAGCGTCCGCAGGATATCAGGCTCAGGAACGTCGACCTCGTATTCAAGGGAGGTGGGCGCGCAGAGGATGCGGAGCAGAAGATCACCGAGGAATACCCCGCTCGCTACCCGGCCCCCTATTACGTCTTCAAATCTACGTTTCCGGCGTATGCTTTTTACATTCGTCATGCTGACGGCGTCAGATTTGAGAACGTCAAGCTGGGCGCGTTGGATCCGGACGAGGTCCGTCCGCCTGTCGTCGCCGACGACGCAACATACGAGGTGGTGCCATAATGTCTGCCGGCAAATCCTTAAGATGGTGGCAGTGGGAGACGCTGCTGGTGACGATGGGAGGCTACGCCCTGTATTACGTGATACGGAAGAACCTGTCGATAGCCATGCCGCTTCTGGGCGAGATTGGCGTAAACAAGGTGCAGCTCGGCGCGTTCCTCACGGCTGGCGGCATCATTTATGGCATAGGGCGTTTCCTCAACGGTATCGTGGCCGACCGCAACTCGGCGCGCAAGGTCATGGCCGCAGGCCTTTTCATCTGCTCCGCCGTAAACGTGCTCTTCGGCTTCAGCGACTTCATGGTGCTGGGGAGGGCGGCGCCGGTAGCCTCGAACGGTGCTGCGGCCGCAACGGCGCTGGTCTGGACGATGGGAGTCATATGGATCGTCAACCAGTATTTTCAGGGGATGGGTGTGGGGCCGTGCATCAAGACGCTGCCAAAGTGGTTTCCGCCGGAGGAGCTTTCCACAAAACAGTCCATATGGAACCTTTCGCATTCCGTTGGTGCCGGAGCGGTTTTCGCTCTCTGCGGTTGGGTGCTAATCCCCGTGTTCAATTCGTGGCGGCTCTGCTTCATCGTACCGGCGGCGATTGCGGCGCTGGGCGGAGTGGCTGTGCTTTTTCTGTTCAAGGATTCGCCGGAGGAGGTGGGCCTGGGGGAAATGGAGGGTGGAGCGGGCGAGAAGCCCGTCGAGGCGGATGATGCGCCCGACTACCGGGCGTACGTCGCACGCTGGGTGTTCCGCAACCCGAAAGTGTGGATCATCGCGGTCGCCGATTTCTTCGTGTACACGGTGCGGTTCGCCGCGCTTGACTGGGGCATTGTGCTGCTTATGGAGACGAAGGGGTTGTCGTTGGCGCAGGCCACCACGCTGTGCTTCGTGTTCGAGATCGCCGGCGGCAATCTTGGCATGGTGCTCGCCGGCTGGGCTACGGACCGTTTCTTCGGCGGCAAGGCGCACCGGACGAGCGTGCTGTGCATGGCAGGGGCGGCGATGTCGATAGCTGCGTTCTGGATGGTGCCGCCGTCCATGCCGCTTTTCGTGAAGCTTCTGCCGTTCATGATGATCGGTTTCTTCATATATGGCCCGCAGGCGCTTCTTGGGGTGGCGACCACACAGCAGGCCACGCCGCGTGCCGCTGGTGTGGCCGGAGGGTTTGTGGGGATATTCTCCTATGCGTCCACGATTCTCTCTGGCATAGGGTTCGGCTTTGTTGCGCAGCGGTGGGGATGGAACGCCGCCTACGCCACGATTCTCGCTGCCGCGTGCGCAGGCGGCGGAGTGCTGCTCCTCATATGGCGCGCCTCCCACCAGCCGAGGGAATCGACCTCGGCTTCCTCAATCCAGACGTGACGTATTTTGAATGAATTTCCTCCCTCCGCCAAGGTGAAAGCCAACCACCCGGAGGTTAGGGGGCAACCTTGCGGT
>CAMPAA010000304.1 GCA_946631345.1 uncultured Verrucomicrobiota bacterium | reverse complement strand
GTGAGCTGGTTGCGCAGCGCGGCGAGCTTGCCGATCTCGCCGAGCTTCGAGAGCAGCCTGGCCATGTTCGGCGGCATGCCGTTGCCCTCGGTGGCGCGAATGAATCTCGCGGCGTCGTCCTCGGAAAGCGAGTCGGCCGTATCCGGCATCGCGAAGGCCTTCATGACCGCCTTCGAATACCGGAGACCGTCCTTGTCGATCTTGTCGTAGTTCGCGTGGAGGACGTCGATGATGCCGTCGATCGCCGTGTTCACGGCCGCGACGTTGGGGTTGTCCTTGAAGCCGCCGACCTGCGCCTGCTCGGCGACCCAGTTGTCGTATTGCGTCTGGAGCGTCTGCGTGAAGCGGGCGAGCGTGGACGAGCGGAAGAAATTCGTGAACCAGTTGCCGCTCGTGAACTTGGCGTTCACCTTGCCGTCGACGAACGTGACGTCGAAGGTGTTGCTGTTGACCTGGATCGAGCCGTTCTTCGGCGCGGCCTCCTGCGCGGACAGGAAGTGGTCCTTGAACGAAACGTTCGCGATGTGTTCTACTGTTGGCATTGGCATTTGTTTTCTCCTATAAAGGTTTCAATCTGTTTACACACGAACCGACGAAAGGTTACCGAATGTCGCTTTGTTGAATGTTGCCAATGTGGAAGTGTTGCCAATACCAATGTTGCCAGTGGCCAATTTCCCCATGGCCTTGATTGGCAATTGGGATTGGCTACTGGCAACATTTTCACATTGGCAGCCTTTCATGGCGAAACCTCCGCAAGCAAGCGAAACGCTGGCTTGCCGTCAGCGCCGCGTCCGAGAATCACGCCGACCGACGCCGCCGCAAACCCCATTCCCGACGCAAACGCGTCTATTGTCTCTCTGAAATCCATTTCGGGCCACCTCTAACTCTTTGACTTGATATAGGTTATTATACCAAATTCGCCCCTCTGGCATAAGCCCGAAAATTCAGCGACGTCAGCCGAGGGTGTACCGGGACTTTTATGCGCGAAAACGCGATTTGTCAGCATCGCCGCAATTCCACATATACTGTTCCATATGTGCCGGCAGATTGGATTTGCGCTGCGCGCCAGCGCCAAACATGCCGGCATGGGTCATGCAGAGACTATCGCCTCTGCATGAATATCTCGTTGCACCCTTTTTGACAAAATCTGGAGCGAAGATCTATCTTGAAAGGCGAAAGAAATATCTCCCCACGACTTCTTTAAAATCTTCCATCGCCAGTGGAAGAATGGGTGCGTTTTTTCCATTGGCGACGTAAGATTGACATTGCCTTCTGTGGGCGAATATGTTACCATGCACACCATGAAACAACGAACAATAGGTTTCCCCAATGGCAGTTTCTTTCTTTTTGGGCCTCGCGGCACAGGGAAGACGGTATGGCTTGGACAACAGTTTCCCGAAGCGCTTACCGTCAATCTCCTTGAAGCCGACGTACGACGCGCACTGACGGCGCATCCGGAAAAGCTAGCGGATATCGTGGCTGCAAACGCCGACAAGTCCACATACATCATTGATGAAATCCAGCGGGTTCCCGTTCTGCTCGATACAATCCACGATCTCATCGAAAAAAACAGGGAGAAGCGATTCATCCTCACGGGTTCCAGCGCAAGAAAACTCAAACGGGCCCAGAATGCCGATCTCCTTGGAGGACGCGCCGTAAAATGCATGTGCCATCCGTTTCTTGCCTCTGAGATGGGATCGGACTTCAACCTCTCCGAAGCGCTTCAGCTCGGAATGCTTCCGCTTGTCCGCTATCCCATTGCACAGGAGCCGCAGGATGTGCTTAGGACATATCTCGACCTCTACCTTCAGGAAGAGGTCGTCAACGAGGGCATAATCAGAAATCTTGACGTCTTCTCGCGTTTTCTCGAAACGGCGTCCTTCTCCCACGGCTCGGTGCTCTCCGCAAGCGAAATCGCCCGCGAAGCCGGAGTCAAGCGCTCCACGGTGGACTCCTATTTCCAGATCCTCGAGGAAATGCTCGTCTCCACAAAGATACCAGTCTTCACAAAACGCGCAAAGCGCGAATTGATTGCACACAGCAAGTTCTATTTCTTCGACGCCGGAGTCTATCGCACACTTCGACCCAAAGGTCCGCTGGACAGGCCGGAGGAAATCGACGGCATGGCCCTCGAAGGACTCGTCCTCCAGCATCTTCGCGCATGGCTCGACTACTCCGGCGAGCGCAACGCGCTCTACTTCTGGCGGACGCGTTCCGGAGTAGAGGTTGATTTCATCATCTACACGCCAAGAGAGTTTGTCGCCATCGAGGTAAAAAACGCCGCCAAAGTCAAATCCAGCGACCTCGCCGGACTCAAGACATTTAGGCAAGACTATCCAGAATGCCGCACGGTTCTTCTCTACAGAGGACGCCAGCAGATGGTAGTGGATGGGATACTGACCGTCCCCGTTGAACGATTCCTGAAGGAAATCGTACCCAACCGTCCTCTGCCCGACGCCAACTGGCGTTTGTCTCCCACAACGGGTCAACAGGCGACCCCATAATGTTTAAGAGCCCACCCTGTCAATGGACACCGCAGTGCCGAGCAGCCTGTCTCCGCGCCAAGACCCTGCGTCTTTCCGTTCTTCTTCGCAAAAAGTACCGACGCTAAACGACCCTACTCGACTCTGATGTTTAGCCGCAAAGAACGCAAAGGTCGCACAGAAAGAACTGGTTGATTGTTGCCATGGGCTGACCCCATAGTATTCGTGAGGCGGTGGCTGAAGGCTCCTCCTCGGGGAACCCTCGGCGAATACGCCGTATCCATTCGCTCGGACTTTCGCTCCACCGCCTCACTG
>CAMPAA010000303.1 GCA_946631345.1 uncultured Verrucomicrobiota bacterium | reverse complement strand
TGCGCATGGCCAGGTTCGGCGCGGGCGAGCTTGATTTGCCGCCAGACTTCTTTGTGTCATCGCGCAACGACTCTCAACTCGCGCCCGTAATGGCCTAAACCAATCTCAAATCGTGAAACTGTGAATATGCTATAATACGCGCCATGATTTACCACTCCCCAGATTGGCAGGTTGACACTACCGCAAATAACGCCGCAGGAAACGCGCACAGGATGCGCGTGGGATGCGGCGCTTCCGAAATGGTGGGCCATCTTTGCAGAAGCGCGTAGGCGCGTTCTACGCGGCCTCCACGGGCGTTCCAACAGGCGCCTTGTTGCGCATTGTGCGCGACGGGTCGCCTTGCGGTTTTCACCACTTTCAAACTTAACCAGAAAAGGAAACCAAACCAATGACAACAAGAACAGCAAAGATAAACCTTCGCATTAGCGCGGCAATCGCCGCATTGTTTACGCTCACATTGCCATTGGCTGGCTTGACGATAACTGACGAGTGGATGCCTGAATGGCGTGGCGATGAAAATTACAACGACGGGTACTTCCATTACCCTGTTGCCATAACTTGTTCAGAGCGTGATGACGAGTGGCGACGGCTCAACAATGGTTGTACGGTGAAAATCTCAAAAACCGATACTAAAGGATTCACTAAATTCACCGCAACGTACCTAGATGAGGGCGGAAGAAAACAGATGGTTTCACATTCATGGCGAGACGATGAAGGCGGCGTCGATTTCGAGTATAAAGGGCGTAGGTACTGGTTCAACTGGGACGCCGTACCATACGGATGCTGGCTTGAAGTGGATGTGGTATATGATGCCAATGGAGAGTGGGTGTCGTCGAAATCGAGTCATTTCTACGTTATCGAGCCCAAAGGCAATGGCGGCGTTGCAATCCCTGCGGAATGGCAGAAAGCGCGGACGCTAAACGGACTGTACGGTGAGGGCTGCGGAGGTGGCGCAGGAGGCGTGGAAGGCACGGCGCAGCTGAAGTGCGGCAAGGCGAACAAGAAAGGCATCGCCAAGGTGTCTCTGACGGTTACGCCGTTCAGCGGAAAAAAGCGCAAATACGCTTCCGTGTCGGTCGACGTTTCGCAGGGCGGAGACATTGAGGTGAAATGGCTGAAGCAATCGTATTCCGTAACGATACGCGAGGGCGGTGATTTTTTTGGCGAGCCGATTTACGGCGACATTCGGCCGGCATGTTCGCCGAACGCCGTCTGGAGCGCGAACGTGGGCGGAAACATGTCCGGCCTATACACTATAATGTTCCCATATTGGGATGAAGTGTGGTATGGTGACAATGGTTACATCGACTACAGAAGTGAGGGAAGCTACGCGGCGTTCATGGAGGTCGCTGCCGCCAAGTTATGGCATCAGTACGAAGGGGGGTATTGTCCCAACGGCGGAAGCTTCTTTTTTGATGGCGGACACTTCACGGCATCAGGCAAGAAATGGAATTTCAGATCAACGGATGGCAATGACAAGCCGCCGAGGATAACGTACAACCCCCAAACAGGGTTGTTTACCGGCAGTATATATCTGACTGTTGGCCCGTACTGCATGGACACGGAGGGGATGATGCCGAGGAGTAAAAAAGTCACGCTTAAGGCCAAGGGGGTTTATGTGGACGGCATGATTTTCGGAGTAGCTGCGTACAAGAGCTTCACAACGCCCATAGTGGGGGAATGAAAAGAAATAAGGAAGGATAATTCTCGCTCCGTCTGCGGGCTGTCGCGGCCAAATGATTATCCAACAAAAGAAAAATCGAAAGGAAAACGGAACATGAAAAGATTATTGTTAATCATAGGTGTTATTTGCGCCATTGGCGCGAATGCGGCAAGTCTCCCGTCGTGGGCGACGGGGACGTTCAAAGGCACCGTCAAGAACTGGTGCTACGTGTATGACGACCCGCATGACGTCGGGCCATGGTACGGTAAGGCCAGTTTCACCGTGTCGGCAGACGGTAATATGTCGGGCGAGATCAAACTTGACGACCTGCATATGTACCCCACAGGAAACTACACGGTCGAGTCCGTGTCCGACGGCGAGGTGCGGATGGTCCATGAGTTTGCGGAGGACTACAGAAAAACCGATGAGAGTGAACTGGGAATACAATACGGTCACGCGAAAATTTGCATTCGCAATTCCGCCGGCAAAGTATCCCTTGAGTATAGTGACGATGACGAACGATATGCAGACATTCTGGACAAATGCCCCATAGATGGTGTACTTGAGAAAACAGGAAGTACGGCATCCATCCCGGCTGAATGGCAGAAAGCGCGGACGCTGAACGGCGTGGCGACAAGGGCGTTGCCGAACCCGTATGTCGGCACGTTCACTGTGAAATGCAGCAAGGCGAAAAAGGATGGAACGGCGAGGATCTCTGCCGTCTATACGCCGTTTAGCGGAAAGAAAGCAACCTATAGGGCGCAGACTGTGGACGTGACGGGTGGCGCTGTCATCGTGTCGTGGGACGGTCTGAAAGTGACGATCGATGGAGACGGATTCAGCGGGGACGAAGGCCTCCCTGGCGGTCTCGGCGTTAGTAGCGCGGACATCGGCGGCGATTGGGCGAAATCGGCGGCAACCGTGAGCGTGGTTGTGGATGATGTTTTCGGGGCCGAAGTGTTGACGGATTTGCTGCCGAACGAGGAACAGGCGGCAGTGAACGGCGGCAAGTGGGCATTCGCGAAGGCGGCAAGCGTGAAATGGGCGAAGCCGAAGAAAGGCGTTGCTCTCACCGACCTTCCCATTTACGACGAAGCCTCCGGCAAGGGGCTGATTATTGACACGGCGAAAAGCAAGACTAACCTCTCTGGCC
>CAMPAA010000302.1 GCA_946631345.1 uncultured Verrucomicrobiota bacterium | reverse complement strand
ACTTCCGCCGACCATCGCCGATACTCCCGCCGACCATCGCCGATACTCTCACCGACCATCGCCGAGGCATCTTCTAAACTATTAGCATTTGGCGCGATAGCGATGCGTGCCGCCAGTACGACCTTTCAGCGCAAAGCCGTCAACGCCCAAAAGCCCAAGCTCGCGGAGCCCGGGCGTATCCAGAACCATCGCCCCGCATGGCAGCATCACAAGTTCGCGCGATGTCGTAGTATGCCGCCCCTTGCCGCTCCAGTGCTGTATTTCGCCTGTCGCCATCCAGTCATCGCCCGCCAGGACGTTCACCAGCGTAGATTTGCCGACACCCGAAGCCCCTATGAGGGCAAATGTATGGTGCGGCAGCAGCAGTTCCCGTATGGAATCGATCCCCATGCCGGACTGTGACGAAATCTCTTGCACAGGCACGCCGAAACTGGAGAGATCTGGCGCAGATTCCCCATTTTTGAGCAGATCGCACTTCGTGAGCAGCAGCGTTACCCGCGCGCGGCATCCCGACCTCTCCGCCAGCGCGATGAGGCGTTCCACGCGCGGAACCGCCGCCTTGTCGGTCACGGACACGGCAAAGAAGAGAGTATCGAAATTTACGGCAAGCGTCTGAGCCCTGAACCCGGATGACGATGGATCAAGCCTCTCAATCCATGAGCGACGCGGCAGAATGCCTGTTATCCGGCTTTCTCCCTGCGGATTGTAGGCGAAACGCACGAAATCGCCTGTTATGGGCGGCGGACAATCCCTGAACGCTGAAGACTTGGTGCGGGCAAGCACCTCGCCTTCCGTTTTTTCGTTGCAGACGAGGTGGAAATAGTCGCCGTGCGAACTGACGATGCGCGCCACCCCCTCCGTCTCCGGGCCGTCATAGCCCCATTCGATCATGCGCGACGCCGCCATTGGCACACCATCCCGCTCAGGCGGCATACGGATCGAGGAACTCGCGCTTGAAGCTGAACCCGCCGACAAAATCCTCCGGTGAGTCGGATTCCGTCTTGCGGATCATCTTTGCGTCGTAGAGATTGAACACGATCGCACCCACATCCTCGCAGCACCGCACGCCCCAGTCGTTCAGCACGGTGTAGGCGAGCGGCCCGTAGGCGTCAAGCGCAAAGTCGCGGAAGTATTCGAGCAGCTCCTGGCCCGAAACATGTCCCTGGGCGTCTACGCTCGCCTCGTGTATCACAGCAAGCACGAAATCGTAGGCGCGGGAATCGAACCTGTCATCCTTCTTGATTATCGCCGAGAAGTCGGCCACATCGTACGGTATCTGCGGTACGTCCACGGAACACGCCCCCTCAGCACCAAGCGGACGGAAGCGCCGCCAAAACCGCCTCGACCACCTGGTCGAGCGACAGCTCCGAGGAGTCGATCTCCATCACGCCATCCGCCTTCACGAGAGGGGCGTACTTCCGAGTGGAGTCGATCCTGTCCCTTGCGAGAAGCGAAGCCTTCACCGCCTCTGCGGACTGCCTGGCGATGCCCTTCTCGACCTCCTCCTTCTGGCGGCGCGCGGCGCGCACTTCGGCGGATGCCGTGAGGTAGAAGCGCGCCGGCGTATCCGGGAACAC
The DNA here is from genome assembly GCA_946631345.1 of uncultured Verrucomicrobiota bacterium. GTDB lineage: Bacteria > Verrucomicrobiota > Kiritimatiellia > RFP12 > UBA1067 > UBA1731. The sequence continues at coordinate 1,281 of CAMPAA010000302.1, read as the reverse complement.
GGCGGTCGTGATGTCCCGCCCCTCGACCACCAGATCGCCGAACGCCGCAAGCGAGCGCAGGATCGCCGTCACGCGGTCGCGGACGGCCTTTACGGTGGCCACCTGTGAGGCATGGGCGTTGATGTCGGGCGTGCGTATCCTGTTGCCGGGCTCTTCGCCCCTCACGAGGTACTTTATGCGCCCATCCTCTGGCACGCACTCGATCTTCACCTTCCCGGCGAACGCGGCGACCGCATCCTCACTGGACGTATCCACCCCGTTCTCGAGGCACTGCCACGTCATAATCCGGTAAAGCGCGCCGGAATCGACATGCAGGAACCCGAGCCGGGAGCCGACCTGCCTTGACACGGAGCTCTTCCCCGCGCCGCTGGGGCCATCTATCGCTATCACCCTCGCCATGGCAGCCTCCACCGTCTCACAGGAACAGCTCGATAACGGGAACCTCGACATCCGGCTTGCGCATCGGCAGCGTAAGCCCACCGACCGGCTTCAGGTCGCCCGTCTGCACATGGTGCCTGCCGGGCCGCTTGACGAATATCTCCGAACCGTCGTGAAGGAACTGCGCGTACTTCACCTTCTCGTAGAAGTCAAGCGGAAGGAACCCCATCGGATAGTCGTAGAGATGCACATAGAGGGTGTTTCTCTTCGGGTTGTACGTGATCGCCGTGCCGTTCGGGGCCTTGAACCCCTCCGGGGCGGCGGTGCAGCCGTAGATCGACCGCGCGTTGTGGTGCATCCACTTTGCGAAGCCCTCAAGTCTGTCCATGGCGCGGTGGTCGAACTCGCCGCGCGCCGTCGGCCCGACGTTCATGATGAGATTGCCGCCCTTGGACACCGTCTCGGAGAGCAGCTCGATGAGCTGCGGCATGCTCTTCCAAGTGCTTTCGTCGCGGTGGTATCCCCAGCTGCCGGAGAACGTCTGGCAGGTCTCCCATGGAACGCGGCGACCGCGCACCATCGGCCACGAGGCGGCCTTCACCTGCTCGGGCGTCACGAAGTCCCACCCGTCGTCGCTCTCCATCAGGTCGAGCCGGCTGTCGAATAGGCAGTGCGGCTGAAGCTGGCGCGACATCTTCACGAGCTCGACGGCGTTCCAGTCCTGCCAGGACTTGCCGAACTCGCCCTTGGGCGTGTAGTCGAACCACACGATGTCGATCCGCCCGTAGCCAGAGAGGAGCTCGCGCCCCTGATCGAACATGTACTTACGGTAGCGGTCCATGTCCCGCTTCGCATTCAGCTTGGCGACCTCCGCCTTGAGCGCATCACCCTTCAAGCCCCTGT
>CAMPAA010000301.1 GCA_946631345.1 uncultured Verrucomicrobiota bacterium | reverse complement strand
CCCATCCGCGTCAACCAACATGCGTGGGAGAACATGAGTGACGAAGACCGCCAGATGACAGTCGAGACCATATACGGCGTCTGGAACGCGCGCGAGGAACAGTTCGGCTCCAAGGCGGGTGAGATGGGCTACTGGTACGACAAGAAGAAGGGCTGGGTGGAAGGCGCGGAAATCCTTACCGACAGTCTCCTCGAGCGAGACTACCACGATCTCTACGAAAACTTCACCAACGATAAGCTTTGGGGAGAAATCAAGCCTGACTTGACTGGAATGCATATAGAGATGCGCGGAATCCATGAACTCTCTGCCGAGGCGAGTTTGTGCTGGGATTGGGCTAAGGAGGCGTACAAGACGCTCGGCCACGCGGTTTATCTAAGAGCTGCCGCCGGAGTGAAGTCAATCTCCGGCGGATTGATAGAGCTTATCTGCGACAAGGTGCTGGTGCCGAACATCACGCCCGCTGGGGCGGGAGGGCTTGCGGCCCAGATCATCGGCACGGCTCTCGACTACGTGAACAACGTTGCGGGCATACAGTCCGGCATCATCAACAACGTAGTCGGAAAGCGCCCGACGACGGAACAGACGCTTGAGGCGATAAAGCGCTGCGACATGGTCATCATCGAAAGCCGTAAATTCATCGCGACTTGCATTCAGCGCATTGCAGAACTCAAGAAGGAAATCAAGACGAAAAACGCTGAATACGAGAAGGAGAAAAGCGCGGCGCTCGCCGCATTGACTGGCGCTCATGCCGGCTGGGTCGGCGAAGCACTTGGAGACCTTAACGCATCCACGCCGGAAATCGTCACGCGCATTGAAAGCTTGAAGGAAGCCATTAGGAATGCAAAAAATGATTACGATGCCTACAAGAAAGCCGAAGCCGCATACGAAGATTACATGACGTCAAAGACAAACGAGGTGATGAAACGTTACGACGAATGGCGCGTTGCATGTGTCGGGGAGTCGTTTGTGAACGGAACGACCTTGAGCGAGGACTGCTTTGTCACGCAATACAAAAAGCGCTTTGATGAGATTGCGCATCCGTATGTGTCTTCAGGAACGCTTAATGACGTCACCATGTCGCTGGATGATGCGAACGCAGCAATCGAGGAAAAAGAGAAATACCTCAAGGACCTCAAGGAGTGCCATGCTGGAAGAAGGTTAGTCGCCGATGCCGCGAATGCGGAGTTGAACCCGTATCTTGTCGAAGGCGGGAACATCTGCCGCGACGCCAATGCGCTCGGCATGTCGCTCGGATGGAGAATCGAGATAAGCCAAGAAGAACGCGATGGTCTCAACGGCGGCGCCTTCTCCGGTACTCCGGATGGGCACTTGTACTATTACCGGGATATACAGAATGTCTTTGATATCATTTGTCGCGTCGCGGACATGAACAGCTATGATTCAATGGAATTGTGGGAGGAATCGCGGCGGATTGAAGAGGACATTACCATATTCAAGTCAAAGCATGAGAAATACAGGGATCAATTGTTCCAGACAAAGGCCATGCAAGCGGCGGCGGCCAACGAAACGGCTGTCGCCAAGCAGGCGTTCTTTGATGCGTGCGCAGAACTTGAAACGTTCGTCGAGGAACTGCCGACTTTCGTCACCGAGCAAAGGGCTGAGGGGGTTGTGACCGGCATGTATCCCGGCCTGCACCCATCCGATTTTGAGGACGATGACGTCGCGATTTGTCTTGACAAAGACACGGAACTCGGGCGCGTGTTTCTCGATCCATCCAATCCTGCGAGCGTGGAAACGGCCATTGCCTACCGTGACAAACTTAACACGCTCATGGACAAGTACAATTCTCTGCTGGCCAAGGTGAACAGTGCGCAGATGGTTTACAAGGCACAGTTCAGTACGCACAGGGGGTGTGGCGTTTCATTCGTAGTGCCAGACCATTATCATGGACTTCTGGATGCCTCGGGCAGTAAAGGCTCTGCATGGAGTCCTAGCAGGTATTTCAGCGAAGATTTCTCAAAGGGGGGACTAAGAGAGCTTACCGCGCTTGCCCGCGATTTCAACAACCGCAACAACTACCATGCAACGGAGATGGATATCTTCGGCGACCTGACGGCAAACGAGGCCGAGTACTCGGCCGGGGACGGTACGCGCTACCAGCTGGTGGCCAGCACGGCGCGCGGATATGCGAAGAGGATTGACGAGGAAGACCTTGAGTACAACTTGATGTGGAATCTGAACCCGCCGCCGCTCTATGGGTACTGGAACGCCGATACGAGCTACAACCCTGATGCTACGAACTACTACAATCGTGCCGTCGGTTCCTACGCCTACTATGCGCCTGGCTATTTCGAGATGGTGTTTGCGAACGAACCCGATCCGTTTGACGACTTTGTTGCTCCGATATTGAACAGTATCGACATTGCGCGCGCGGCGGCCATCGGTATCACTTTGCATGTCGTGACGTTCGATGCGAACGGTGGCAGTGTGGACATTGCTTCCCGCACCGTCGAAAATGGCGTGGCTGTCGGGGAGCTAGCGACGCCTACGCGGAGCGGCTGGACGTTCGGCGGCTGGTGGACTGCGGCAAGCGGCGGCACGCAGGTGACCGAGGCGACGATTGTGTCGGCGAATGTGACATACTATGCGCACTGGACGCAGGGTGGCGGCGAAGGCGGCGGCGGTTCTGTGGCGCCGGGCTATGAGGTCATAGAGGCGAAGGACATTACTGCGCCATACGACGTGCCCAAGGCCGTGACGCTGCAAGGCGTGGCGTACGACGGCGGCAAGGTGGTTGGCATCGTGGAGCTGAAGCTCGGCAAGGTGTCGAAGGGCAAGGGCAAGGTCTCCGGCTCGTTCACCGGGCTCGACGGCAAGAAGATGTCGATCAAGGCCGTGACCGTGACCGGCATCGACGGAAATGCGCCCGTGTCTGTCTCGCT
>CAMPAA010000300.1 GCA_946631345.1 uncultured Verrucomicrobiota bacterium | reverse complement strand
GCACTTGTGGCGCCAAAGCTCTGCGAAGGCGCATCATCGCGCCGCCTCTCCGCCCATGCCGTGAACCACCCCGCCCTCGTCCCTGCCCTCTCCTTCCGGATTCTGGAGCATAGAACACCAGACTTTCATTGTTTCAGAGTTGGCATGGTGTCTTTCATGCCAAGCGCGAGATACTTCGAGCGTGCATAGTCATAATACTTGAGATCAACTATGGAGTTCTCCGGGATGCCGAGAGAGGCAAGATAGCGGTGACGGGTGGCAATATCTGTACCGTCCGTACAATTCGGCACAACGAGGCAACGCACCTCCATCCTTGCCTTCGCCGCCACAAGCCGCTCGAGGTTCTTCTTGACGATTCCGTTCGATACGCCGGTGTACTTCACGTGCAGCGTGTCATCGTCGGCCTTGTAGTCGGGGAGCCACATATCGGTGACGGGCAGCATGGCATCTATCGCGGCAGACGGCGCGTAAAGGGAAGTGTCAAGGCACGTGTGGAGTCCTGCCGCCTTGAATGCCTTGAACAGTTCCGCCGCCCATTCCCAGAAGAACAGCGGTTCGCCGCCAGAGAGCGTCACGCCGCCGCCCGACTTGTCGTAGAAAGGCTTGTCCTCCAGCGCCTTTGCGACAATCTCGTCCATCGTCATCGGCTTGCCATAGAGTTTAAGTGCGCGCGTGGGGCATATTGTCTCGTCCATAGTGCATTTCGCGTGGTGCTTGCATAGATGCTGGAACCGCGCCCACTGCGCCTCGGACTTTATCGACTCGGGGTTGTGGCACCAGATGCACTTCAAGGGACACCCCTTCACGAAGAACGTCGTGCGGATTCCGGGTCCGTCCCAGATCGCCATCCGCTTCGTGTCGAGCATCAACGGGGTTTTGATGTGTCTTCCAGCCGCAACGGCATAACAGGAAATCGACTGCATGGCAATCGCACATGCCGCTCCCCTGACAACTTCACGTCTGCTGATCAAAGTTTCCTCCCGCTTTTGCATCAATAGCTAGTCGGCATTGCCTCGAGCCGACGGATGAAACCGTCCTGTTCTCTCTTCGGGATGTCGTTCCAGCGAACATTCCACCCGGCGACGCGCACCTGCAGGTTCTCGTATTTCTCCGGGTGCAACTGCGCATCCTTCAGCTCTTCGAGAGACTGGACGTTAAGGTTGAGCCCGCATCCGCCATGGTTGAAATAATATTCACAGAGAGTCCGGAAGGCCTTAAGTCCCTTTTCGCCCGCCACGGACGAAGCGTGAATCATCACGTCAAAGACGAGTCCACACGGGAAGAACGCAGGATCGACCGTCTCTCGCCAGCTTTTGAGCACAGCCGTCACTCCTTCCGCATCGCCACCAATCGCCGGTGCCATATTCTTCGAAAGTTCTTCGCCCGATTTCCGCCCATCTGGCGTTGCACCGGTGACACGTCCACAGCAGACGTAGCCGCGCGAATTGAGCCCGTAGCAGACATACCGTCCGCCGCGCACGTTGGGGTGACCGACGAACCGCCCGGTGAACCGCTCAAGCAGCTCGCGCCCGAGCGCATCGGTTTCTGCGTTGCCGCAACCCCATTTCCTATGCGAACGTAACATTCGCAACCGTAAGCTCTCGTGGCCATTCCAGTTCGCAGCCAAAATCCTGCCAAGTGCTGAGAGCGTCAATTCACGCCGCTCGTAGATGAGTTCCTTGACTGCCACAAGAGAATCGACCGCAGTTGCGAAAGCAAGCGCGGACATTTCCGTATGATTGTGACGCATGCCATACGCGAACGCATCCACCCCCTTCTCCAGTGCCGATGAAATGCCAAGTGAAAGGATGAGCGCCGGATTGATCTCATCGAGATGCCGTTCGTATTCGTCTAGCAGCACACGCGAAAAATCGGTGGCGTCGTTGAGCCTGCGGAAGTACTCGGCCTTGAACAAATCAAAGGTCGCAGCGTCAAAGCGACCTTCCTTCGCATCTTTCAGCATCAGCTCAACTGGCTTCACAAGGTTGATGTCGCAGGAACTCGTGCAGTTCCCGCAAACGGGCAACCATTCGAAGCACCCCCAGATGACGAGTTTGCGGCAGTCCTCATCGGAAAGACCGAGCTTCACCATAGACCGCTTCATGCCTTCCTCGCCCATGAGCACCAGAGACCTGTGGCGCCGCAGCATGTCAAGAGCCTTCCACCAAATGTCGTCGGGAGTGTTCTTCGCCATCTTCAGCTGAAACTTCGGGGTTGGCAGGGCTTCTTTGTCGATTACATCCAGGATTACGCGGGAGAGCTGGTTGTACTCCGTGGATCCGTCGGCTTTGGTGCCCCCCAAATACATCGGATGCCCCCAGTAGTTGTCAATCGACCCAAACTGCCAGATGAAATGGCGAAAATCCTCGCGGAATTCTGCCTCGGTCGTGCGCCCTGCGGCAAGATCTGCCGCGTAATACGGATACCACAGGCGATCAATGTTGCCGAAAGTCCGAACCTGGAAATTGTCGAGGTATTCCCCGACGATGAAATAGACGAACGAGAACTCCATCACGTCGAACACCGTCTGCGGCGGTCCAATCCGCAGACGCTCTAACGAGGCAAGTTCCTTCTCCATAAGGCCCTCGCCTGTTTTCCCGCCGCATTTCGCAAGCTCGGTCCGCACACCTGCAATCAGCCGGTCGAGAAACCGCATCATCGCTGCCGCCGCCATCCGCTCCGAACGGTAGAACGGGGTATCCTTTGCAATGGAATCAACGCGCGCCTTCATTCCAGGGAATCCCAGTTTCAGAATTTCGTCCCAATCTGGAGCGGAATGATCGTAGTCCCGCCAGATGCGACCTATTTCCGAATACTGACGGAAAGATGCCTCATAGAACCATGGTGGCGCCGTATTCCGTTCGACCTCAGCGGCGCGCGCACCTATGATTGCCCGCATCGGGCGATCAAAACGGTTCCAGCATGATATTGCAGGGAAACAGTCATAGCGCGAGAAGCCGATTGCA
>CAMPAA010000299.1 GCA_946631345.1 uncultured Verrucomicrobiota bacterium | reverse complement strand
GATGCGCTCGCCCGTGCCGGTGCCGAGAGAGCCGCCCATGAACGCGAAGTCCATCACGCCGAGCATGACGGGGATATTCCCCATCGTCGCCGTACCCACCACAACGCTCTCCGTCTCGCCTGTCTTCGCGATGGTCGCCTCGACTTTCGTCTTGTAGGAGCCGGAGGCGTCGTGGAAATCCAGATGGTCGGAGTACGACACCTCGCGGAACAGCTCCGTGAACGACCCCTCGTCCGCCAGAAGCGCGATGCGGGCACGAGCCTTCATGCGGCCGTGATAGCCGCATTCGGGGCAGATGCCCTTCCATTCCCCCTTGGGATAATACTTCTTGCAGCGCGGACAGACCGTCCACAGCTCCTTCGTCTGCGGAATCGCCGCCTTCTCCGCACGCTTCTCAAACCACGCCATCTGAATCTCCTTTTGGGTGCGCATTATACCACAAATGCGGCGCGGCGGCGTGCACGTGCTGCCGATAACGGCGCTGAAGCCGTAGTGCGGCATTGCGCCACAGACCAAGGTACAGCGCCATATATCTATTTGCTACCACTTCATGCTCTTCACCTGACGATTTCGCGGAACCTGAAACCGTTGGCCTCGGCGATGGAGATAATGTAGTTGGCCGTCGCGGCGAACGCGAGACACAACAGGACCAGCACAATCTTCACTCCGATGTTTGCCATTTCCGGGCTCCGATAAAAGCGCGCGCATCGCAGCAAAGTCCGTCCCGGCCGCAACCGACGGCCTATCACGCCTTTTTCAGGTTGAAGGTCTCGTGCGGAGAAAGCGAGTCGCAGGCGTAGAAGTCGATGTCCACGGAACGGTCGGTCACGCGCAGGAGGTAGTGTCCAGCGGACTGGATCATCCTGTACTGCACCAGCCCAGGCCGGTATTCGTCCACCAGCGCGATCAGTTCAGGGTTTGTCCGCTTCTGGTGGCAGCCGTCATGGTCTTCGTCCATCGGCGTTGGATGCGCCCGCACATACGACCCGAACTGCGACGGGCTGTCATACAGGACCTTCGGCACATCCTCCTGCGGACGCCACACGCTGTTGGCCGAGAACTCCACGAGCTCCCCTTCCGGACGCACCCAGCGTCGGATCTGCGTACGGTGGATATGCCCGCAGAGCACGATGGCGCGCCGTCCGAGCAGGCGGCGGAAAAGCGCGCGGCGGCGTTCGGTATCCTCCGGCTTGCCGAACAGGAACCAGTACGGCCCCCACGTGTCAGACGCCGCGATCGGAGAATGGAGCACGAAGAACGTATGCCTCGCCCCCTCGCTCGCGTCAAGCATGGCATCGATTCTTCCGGCGTCAGGCCGCATGAAGTCCACGAAGATGAATGCGTCCGGCCCCTGGCTGAACATGAAGTTCGCGCTGTCGACCGACTTGCCGATGGTCTTTGAAGCGATAGGAAGGATATATGCGTCGAACGCCTTGTCGCCGCCGCCGCGTATGTCGTGGTTTCCGCACACGGTGAGGAACGGGAGATCGCCGAATCCCTTCGAACATGCCGCCTGCGCATCCTTGAAGAAGCGCATGTGGATGTCGAAGTCGGTGCAGTCGCCCTGTATGAGGTCGCCCATCTGAAAGAGGTACGCGGTGTCGGCGCGGCGCGTCTTTGCGGCTGCAGCTATGAGACGCGGCACACGGGTGTTCCACATCTCCACGTTGCGCCGGAACTCATACTGCCGGTCGCGCCAGTCCTTTGGCGAGCGCGGCACCCATTTGCCGTGGTACAGCTCCGTAGGCGAAGCGTCGAAATGCGTGTCGCCAAGAATGGAGATCGAGTATGCGCCGTTTCCATTTCCCCATGTGCGGCATCCCCCGGCGAGTGCGGATGTCCCGAACGCGGCTGCGCCTTTCAGGAACTGTCTTCTGGTCATCTCTGCGTCTCCTGCATTCACATTGGCGAACGTTGCCGCCGATGCGGCAATCGCGTCGTCATTTTCCACATAACGGCGCATATTATAGCATAAAACTGAATGCGTCCCAAAGTTTCTGCTGACGGCAGGGCGCGGCGATTGCCGCGCCCTGCGCTTCATGCGACACAGCCCAAATGCCGCCGCGTGGGGATAAGCCCCTTACTTGTCACGCACTCATGTATTTAACCTGTCGCGCCAATAGTCCGGCTCGCGCTTGGTATGCATGATCGCGTAATCGCCCGCGCATATGCCTCGGACAACACCTCGGAAGTCGGAATCGGACGCTCCGCGCCGGACAGTATTTCATCACGCCGCCTTTTCGCAACATGAAGCCACTTTTCCTGAACATCAGCATCGACGGGATTGAGAGTCTGCAAGACGGCATCAGCAAGCGCCACCCGCTCATCGACCGGGTAGTTCTGCACTTCATTCATCATCATTGCAACTGGCATGCCATTTCCTCCAACGCCGCGTATTATAGCATATCGCGGTGTGTCCGTGACAGATGAAACGGGGCGCGGCGATTGCCGCGCCCTGCGCTTCATGCGTCACTTCCCGAACGCCGCCGCGTGGGGACAGTCCCTTATGAATCCGGGCGCGAAACGCCGAAAACCACATCCCGAAACGCACTTCAGCCTTTATCCATGCGGGTGCGGAGCATTTCCGCACTCAAAAAATGGGTAAACTCCAGCCTCCCCGGGAATGGCATAATTTCCGACAATGAAGAAGCGAGAGACAACGGCGGAGAGCAAGGCATGCGTATCTCGCATTCCCGATTTGCCACGCATGCGTGGCAAATTGAGCTGGTCGCACTGCCGCCCGCCGTCAGCTGTGGGCAACAGCGCCTCCCGCGACATTTTCCAAACGTCAACAAAATAACAGAATTGTATGCAGCCGGAAAATGGTGACGCCGCCGTCGTGCATGATGGCACCTATCGGCGGATCGCTGCCCGCAAAGCGGCACACAAGCAGGCACTGTGCAAATATGGTATAATACACGACACAGAAAAACGAGCCTCAGGGATTTATGAAAGTAAAAGCGACAAGAAGAACGTTTTGC
>CAMPAA010000298.1 GCA_946631345.1 uncultured Verrucomicrobiota bacterium | reverse complement strand
CACTGTACTGTTCTCCATTCCTTTCTTTCCAGTTTCACGGTTTGAAATCCTTTTCTGCCCCGTATTATACCACACTCCCCGCCAACACGACACCCCGCCGCCAAGAATCGGCACCGGAAAGCGACATCGTTTATAGAGATGCACATTATTTCCCGACGCAGAACCTGGAGAAGATGGAATCCAGCAAATCGTCCGAGTAGGTCTTGCCTATTATCTCCCCCACGGCCTCCGCAGCACCTCGCAGTGCATTCGCCGCCAGCACGGGATCCACGGCGTCAGCCCCTGCCAGCGATGCACGCGCCCGCTCCAGAAGCTCAAGTTGACGCGCCGTGACATCGGCCGGCTCCTCCGACCCGTTCGCCGCCAGTTCAGACAGCCTCGCCGCAATCGCGCATTTCAGCGCATCAAGCCCCTCGCCCGTCTTTGACGACACCTTCAGCGTACTCCCCTCCGCCCTTTCGTCGTCCAGGTCGCACTTGGCGTGTATCCGCAGCGCGCCCGGAATGTCGCAGTCGAGCGCCACAACCACATCGGCCCGACTGATCAACGCCTCGGCGCGCGCCACGCCCTCCGCCTCCACAGCGCCCGCCGCCTGCCGCAAACCGGCCGTGTCGACAAGGCGCACAGGCCAGCCGTCGATGTCGAGCCCCTCCTCTATGGAGTCGCGCGTGGTGCCCGCCTCGTTGGAGACGATCGCACGCCTCTCGCCGAGCAATGCGTTCATGAGGGAACTCTTTCCGGCGTTTGGCGCACCGGCAAGCACCACAAGCGCACCGTCGCGCAGGAGCCGCCCCTCTCTGCCCGTGGCGATGAGCCGGTCTATCCGCCTACGCAGCGCGGCGATCCCCTCCGCCACCGCCTCCATCGTTCCGGCAGGTATCTCGTCCTCATCGACATCCAGCATGTGCTCCATCCGCGCCGACATCTCCAGCGCCGAACCGTAGAGCGCCGAATAGCGCTCGGAAAGCGCTCCGTCAAGACGCGACTGCGCGTCGTCCGCCGCCCGGTCGGTGCGTGCGTCTATCAGGTCTATCACCGCCTCCGCAGCAGAGAGGTCGAGCCGCCCGTTGAGGAATGATCGCGCGGTGAACTCGCCGCGCCGCGCCAGCCTTGCTCCGGCGGCGATGCACGCCTCCAGCACGCGCCTTGGCGGCACGCTGCCGCCATGTCCCTGGAACTCCACCACGTCCTCGCCGGTGTACGACTGCGGCCCCTTGAACACAAGCGTCAGCCCGCTGTCCACCACAGCCTCCCCTCGCCGGAACCGGCTGAAGAAGAAGCGCCCGACCTGACCGTCGCCTATCGCGCGCCCCGTAACCTTCTCTGCCACGGCCCATGCGTCCGGGCCGCTCACGCGCACAACGGCAACGCCGCCCCTTCCCGGCGCGGTCGACACTGCGGCGATCGTGTCGGAGGCGCTCATGGCACCGCCGCGAAGAGCGCGGGCACGGCGGCGCCGAGGGTCTCCAGGCAGCGTGCGAGGTTCTCCTTGTACTGCCCGGCCTGCGTGCCGAGTCCGGCAACGTCGGAGATCGCCTTCCACGAATAGAGCGGCACTCCCGCCCTGCGTGCGACATGAGCTATTGCGCCCAGCTCCATTTCGCACACGTTTGCGCCGAACCGTTCCCGCAGCTGGGCGACGTCATCCGCATCGTCCATGAACCTGTCGCCCGTCGCAACCGTGGCCTCGGGCCAGTAACCCGCCGACGCCAGCTCGAAGAACGGCGCCTTGTATTCGTTCGGCGTGCCGACAGGCGTGCCGTTTATCTTCGAAAGGTCGAAGTCGTACTGCACCGCGCGCGTCGCCCGGAGGATGTCGCCCACCGAAAGTCGCGTGTCGAGCCCGCCGGCCACGCCCACGTTCAGGAGCGCATCAGCCCCAAGCGTGCCGACGGCAAGCTGCGCGCCGGCGGCGGCGTTCACCTTGCCAACGCCTGCGACGACCACCGCCGTCTCCGCCCCGCAGAGCCTGCCGCGAACGACTTCGCGCCCGAACAGCGTCTCGCGCCTCGCACCGTCAAGATTGCGTACGATAGTCTCCGCCTCGCAATCCATCGCTACCACAAACACCTTCATGCCCATTCTACCTCTCCTTCACTTCGACCTCATCGTCGTCACCGCCGTATGGCGGCGGCGAAACCCGCGCGCTCCAGTCGCAGCCCCAGCCGCGCACGCTCTCCTCCATTAGCGCCATCTGGTATTCGCGCCACCCCTCGCGCCAGATCATCCACGCGATGAGGATAGAGATGAACCCCCAGCTGCCGCCGGACACGATGGAATGGAGCCCGCGCAGACCCAGCAGCACCGCGAACACGCGCCCGACGATCATCGCCGCATACGTGGCCTTCGCGCGCGTCGTGAACATGCTTGCGATCGAGCGGAACACGCGACCGCCATCCATCGGAAAGCCGGGCAGCAGGTTGAACGCGCCAAGCATCAGGTTCATCCACATGGCGTACAGGAGCATGTTGGCTGTCCATGCGTCGCTGATCGGCACGAACGCCAGCACCGCCCAGGCAAGGCATGAGATCGCAAACGACACCCCCGGCCCGGCCACCGCCGTGAGGAACTCCTGCCACGCCTTGCGCGGCAGCGCTATGAGCGACGCGCACCCGCCGAGCAGCGACAGCGTGATGTCGCGCGTGCCGTACCCGAACGCCCGCGCCGTGAGCGCATGGCCAAGCTCATGCGCGACGATCGACAGCGCCAGCACCAGCGCGAAACTCAGCCCGTATGTGAACGAGCTGAAATCAACCACGAACAGCAGAAGAAGCAGGATAAGCGAGAAGTCCAGATACACCGGAATCCCGAACGCCGTGCACACTCTTATCTTTCTCGGAAACATGCCGCCAATTTTACCATAAAACGGAACGGAAATATTTTTAAAAATACCTCTTGCACTCAAGGCCGATATATGGTATCTTACGCACCTGTTTTCACGACACCGAAGAGTGCGAGCTTAACTCAGTTGGTAGAGTGCCACCTTGCCAAGGTGGTTGTCGAGGGTT
>CAMPAA010000297.1 GCA_946631345.1 uncultured Verrucomicrobiota bacterium | reverse complement strand
GGGGAAAATGCTCATCGGCGACGACTGCTTCCTGCCGTGCACGCCGCACGGCATAATCAAGCTCATCGAGGTCACGGGCATGGACCTCGACGGGAAGCACGCCGTTGTGATCGGCCGCTCGAACATCGTGGGCAAGCCTGTCGCGGTGCTCCTTTCCCGCAAGAGCGTGAACGCCACGGTCACGCTCTGCCACACGGGCACGAAGGATCTGGCGGCGTTCACGCGCATGGCCGACGTGGTTGTGGTGGCGGCAGGCCGCCCATGCACCCTAACGGGCGATATGCTCAAGCCGGGCGCAGTGGTGATAGACGTGGGCGTGAACCGTGTGCCGGACGCGACGAGGGAGAAGGGCTACCGCCTCTGCGGCGATGCCGATTTCGCGTCCTGCGCGGAGGTCGCCTCGGCGATAACGCCCGTGCCGGGCGGAGTCGGGCCGATGACAATCACGATGCTGCTTTGGAACACGCTTGAAAGCGCAAAGAGGAAGGAAGTCGCGAAATGAAAATACTTGGAGAACCGATATTTGCCAAAGACGAGAACGGGCGGCTGAAGTCGCGCGTGGGGACGATATTCCTTACCGGCCATCCTGGGCTGGTGACCCAGGCCGGCATCCATGCGATGCAGAGGCAGGCCTGGATTGACGAAGTGAACCGCGAGCGTTCGGCGGAGGGGCTGCTTGAGCTGACGGAGGACGAGATAGCCAAACTCGTGGCCCATTCCGTAGATCTGCTGTTCCTCGACGACGTGGTGCTCATCCGCCCCGACCCAGACCGCATGGATCTTGCGCTCTGGGCCGACGAGGAGCTTCAGAAGCTTGTGTCGAAAAGGAAGATACGCTTCCTCAACACCCACGCGAAACGGGTGCGCGACGCACTGCGCGCGCGCGGCGAGAACTGGCGCATGGCGCGCGACCTGCGCACGCGCGAGGAGGTGGACAAGCAGATCGCGCGCGGGCGCACGGCGATCCGCCACGAGGCCATCTACTACTACAACGGCAACACCGGCACGCGCTATGTGACTGTCGGTGCGTACGCTCAGGTCTATGCCCTGCCGGACGCCGAGTTCCGGGCGCAGATGGAGGAGATCGTGAACGGTCTCAACTCCCGCAACCGCCTTGGCTCGCCCGACATCGACCTGTTCCCGCCGTCGCTCGACCCTGCCGTGCGCGCGATGTTTCGCGGGCTGAAGCCGGCGATGCTTTCGGATGGCGAGCTGCGCGAGGCGGCGGAGCGCATCGAGCGGGATTGGCGAATGGCGCTTCCGCCGGAGCTGCGTGACGAGAATCCGGAGTCCAACCTTGCGTGGCGCGCCGAGATGGGCGAGGCCCTCTCGCGGAAGGCGAACGAGACCGAGGTGGGGGACCGCGAGCTGATCCAGGGGATCAGCCCCGAGTTCTACCGCCAGATAGAGTGGCTGCCCGGCGGACGCGTGTCTAGGGGGCAGCTCATATTCGACCCTCTCTACGACGAATACCAGCGCACGCGCGATCCCGAGCTGGCGGAGCTGTGCGACCTGCGCGTGAGGTCTATCATATTCAACCTCATGCGGCTGTTCGGTTCCATCGACTACGTGAACGTGGGGCGCATCCCGCGTTCGCTCGCGCGGCGGCCCATCGCAGGCACGCGCCGCGGCAACGTGTACATCGTGCAGTACAAGGAGGTCGGCGAGCCGCTTTCAAGGGTGTTCATCATCCGCTTCCAGAAGTGGGGGATAGCCGAGCACCTCGACGAAGGCAAGGATCTCCTCACCGCCATCATCGAGGCCAACGACTACGCCGACTACATCATGGATCGCCGCCTTGCCTGCCGTCAGCTCGGCATGAGCCTGCCTCGCCATGTGGGGTTCGGGCAGTTCACCGAGAAGTACACCGGCAAGAACCAGTACTACGGCACTACTGTGCGCGCCTACTACTACGTGCGGCAGTACGTGCAGGGGATCGCCTCCGACAAGGTGCCCGTTGAACGCTTCCACAACCCGGCGTTCGCGCTGAAGTTCGCGGAGCTGATGGGAGAGGCTGCCGCGCTCGACCTTGTCGTAGGCCGCCGCGCGACGGAGACGAGCGAACCCCTCTTCGACAAGAACTACGAGGTTCTCCAGATCGGTCCGAAGGGACTCCCGGTGAGATTGATAGTAACTGACCACGCAGGCAGCTTCGTGGACTACAAGACGCCGCTGGATCAGGGCGTGGCGCCATATGCCGACGTGGTGCGCCGCCGCGAGCGGTATGTGACCGACTTCGCGGACTTCGCCAAGACGTACGTCGCTGCGTTCGAGCGGCGGCTGGCGGCGATACAGCAGATCTACCGCGAGCGCAGGGCGGCTTTCGACGATCTCTTCGCGGGCCGTCCGTACGACCAGGCCGGATCGGGCGCATACCGCTGGGCGTGCGTGCTGAAGCGGCTGGACGAATGTGATCCGCAGGCCGTGGCCGCGGCGCTGAAGGCGGCGATACAGGCGTAGCGCGCGCGGCGCGCTACCACTACCATGCGATAGGCGTCTGCCCGTTTGCGGCGAGGTAGTCGTTTGCCTTCTTGAAGTGTCCGCAGCCGAAGAAGCCGCGATGTGCTGACAGCGGCGAAGGGTGCGGTGCCTCAAGCACAAGGTGCCGCTGCCTGTTGATGAAAGCTCCCTTGCGGCGGGCGTAGCTGCCCCACAGGATGAACACGAGATGCTCGCGCAGCTCGGCGAGCTTTGCGACCACGGCGTCGGTGAACATCTCCCATCCCTTGCCCTGATGCGAACCGGCGTTCCCGGCGGCGACGGTGAGTGTGGCGTTGAGCAGCAGCACGCCTTGGTCAGCCCAGTGCGTAAGGTCTCCATCGCGGTTCAGGAAGGGCGTGCCGTACTCCTGCTCAAGCTCCTTGTAGATGTTCACGAGCGACGGCGGCACCTGCACGCCTTTGCGTACCGAGAAGCACAGCCCGTGCGCCTGGTTCGGCTCATGGTATGGATCCTGGCCGAGGATCACGACCTTCACCCTGTCGAACGGCGTGCGGTTGAACGCCTCGAAGATGTACTTGCCCGGCGGATAGACCACGCCTTTCGCGTAGGCCTCCTTGAC
>CAMPAA010000296.1 GCA_946631345.1 uncultured Verrucomicrobiota bacterium | reverse complement strand
TGCACAGAAGCCTCAGTTCCCCGCCGGCTTGCGGACGTCGTAGCCGCATCCGGTGGACGGCGGGATGCCGGGGTCCGGATCCGGCTTGAGGTGGTTGAACGACCTGTACTTCTCGCGGATCAGCGGCTTGAGGGCCGGGACTTTTTCCGCGATTCCGGCGACGGCGATGCGCGCCATCTCGTACGCGCCGTAGACCGAGTGGTGCGTGTTGTCGTTAACCGCCTCCGTGAGCCCCGGGAAGAACCCGGCCTCGCACCAGCGCTGCAGCCTGGTGGACCCCTTCTCGCCCATCACGCCCATCATCGCGTAGCTCGCCTCGTTCAGGTCGACGAGCGGCAGCTTGCGCTTCTCGGCGACGGCGCGCGCCGCGGCCGCATAGCCGTCGAGCGTGCGCGGGCCCTGCGTGCCGTCCTTCCTGAAGCGGCGGCGCTCGATCGGCGTCCCGATTATGACGTTCCCGCCGCGCGCCTGTATCTTGTCGATCCACTCGTTGAGGCGGCGCGTGTAGCCGTTCTCCGGCTCCTCGCCCTTGCGCTTCTGGTCGTTGTGCCCGAATGCGATGAAGAGGTAGTCGCCCGGCTTGAAGTGCTCGAGTATCCTGTCGAGCCGACCTTCCTCCTCGAACGTGCAGAGCGCAAGGCCGGAGCGCGCGAAGTTGCTCACCGAGATGCCCTTCTTGAAGAACGCAGGCGCCATCTGCCCCCAGCTGGCCCACGGCTCCTTGCGGTTGTCGGTCATGGTGGAGTCGCCCGCGAGGTAGAGCGTGGGCGTGCCGGACGACCTGGCAACCTTGATGCTCGACTTGTCGAACGCGTCGCCCTTGCGGTGGAACACCTCGATGACGATCTTCGTGTTCGCCCCTGGCTTCTCCCTCTTGGTGTAGGGTCCCGGAAGGCGCAGCGTCCACTCCTGCCTGCCCGCGGCGGACGTGCGGTCGACGGCGAGCCTGCGGCCGTCGAACTTCACGAACGCGCCCTTCGGCAGCGTCACGGAGATGTCGTAGTTCCCGATCTCGCCCTGCTGCTCGAAGCGCTCGGAGACATACTCGGCGGAAGGGTCGGCAAACGCCGGTAGCGCGGCGATCGCGCCCGCGGCAAGTAGCGTGCGGATTTGCGTTTTCATGCGGACATTATACCGCATCCGCGCCGCCAATGCAATCCGCGACGGGCTGGAGTTTTCCCATTTTTGCCCACGGGCTAACCAGCCCACGGTTTCGTCCGCAGCATAATCGCATCGGTAGGGACGCGTCCACGACGCGTCCGCCATCCACTCGGTTCACTCACACACACCAGGGTGCGATGGTCCCACCGCTCCGCAATCCCCCCCCCTTAGTCGCCTTCAACGGGCAGTAGCGCGCCGTTGGATGCGGGAGCTTATCAAGTATCTCGCCGCCTATCATGGATTACCGCGATTTTGCGTATACCATGACTCGCGCCCACTCCCAACCCAGTTAGGAGTCGGTATGCCTACTAATTCGTCCATCCATTTGGGCCTATATTTCCCGCGCTTCAGCAAGTAGGCGGCACTCCATTCAATCTCGGAAGCTATAAAATCAGCCCATTTTTGTTCACCTATGAAACGATATCCCCACAATCTACGGTATGCAATGTCCTGCACAACAACTGCCCTAGTGTATCCGCAGTCCGACTCTATGTGCGAAATCCACACATCACGATATCTGCAAAGGACTTCTTCAAGATCTGCACGCCCGTCTCGCCTGAACTGTTCTTCGTAGTTGCGCAAGGCCCCCAGCATGTGCCCCTCGCACGAACGAAGTTCTTTGTCGAAGAGCTTGCGCTTCACCAGAATGTCGCCCATTAGCAGTGCGGCGGAGAACTTGATGTCCAAATCACTTGACAGCTCAGCGACATCTTTGAAATGGATATCGGCAGGATGGATGTCTGCTAATGCAATGTCACCCCAGACTAGATAGATGAAGCCAAGCATGGCGCCGCGAAATTGCTCGTAGGGCACATGCTCAAGCATGTCTGGCAACTTCGACCGCCACTTCGCCAGCACATGGACCTGCCCATTCGAATATGCCTGCACAAGCTCGTCCTGGATTTTGGCAAACATCGCAACCGTTTCGTCATCGACTGGTATTTGATCAGGCTTCGCGAGAACCTCATGCGGATCCACGCACGCCCATTGGCAACTAATTGCCGGGATGCCGTTAGCCAGAACTGCGCAATTTGTCTCACACTGACCATGGGGTTGGCAGACAGTGGCTGTCTCATCTGTCTTTGAGCGCTTGTCAAGCAATAGGAGCACAACACTGGTAGACACACATAGTGCCATCACAGCAAGCCGCCACACGCGCTTTCTAGTCATCAATGAAACCATTGCTCAGTCCTCCCGTCCAAAATTATACGACACCACCTGCTGCGCGAAATCCAGTGCCCGAACTTATCGGTGCGAAAGACCCCATCGGCGTCTATATGCCGTTCCTGACGATACGCATCTGATTGACCGCCGATAAGCAAGGATGGGGAGTTAGTATTTCCGTATTCGGTATTGTCCGCCACATCGACCTCCCAATACCCTCTTTCGGCAAAAAGCAGGTCAAGCCTGTGCCACCCTATGGGGATTTTCCATATCATCTCGCTGGCCACCCCCTGCACCCAGTTTGTTTCCGGCATGGTAGATTCTGCCCTGTCTATGCACCAGTAGTTGCCAGGCTTGATTCTGTAGGCAGTTCCAGCCCCGGCGGATACTGTATGAGACAAATTGTGCACGCCCTGAGTGAAACATCCAGTAGCAGGAATAACGTCATTGCACGGCACCTCTGAAACGGCAATGCCCTGGAACGACACATGCATTGGCCCGATATAGTTGACCGTCAGCAGCGTAGCCTCTCCTACAAAACCGCTTGGCCAACATCCGCCAGGCCAGCTCGCCTCCCGCGTAACAACCACCGCAGGATCCTCAAGCTTCATCACAGGAACATATGAAGTGCCACCGCACCACACAGCAACCTTTGGCGAGAAACTTGCAGAGACCGGACATGTATAAACCCGGCCAGCAGACATTTCTGCCGACAACGATCCGCCAAAACTGTTGTACATCGTAAGAAGCTCTTCCGACGCATTGTAGGAATGCACAGATGCGGTTATTGAGTCGCTTTGCGG
>CAMPAA010000295.1 GCA_946631345.1 uncultured Verrucomicrobiota bacterium | reverse complement strand
GGAAAGGTCGATTGCGCATTCCACGGTGGTGCGACGGCGATCTATGTGACTGGAGATGTACCAGCCGCTGATGAGGCGCTACGCCACAGTGGAAAGCGTATCATCCTTGACTCTGGGTGGACTCTTCGTGCAACGGCTGCCCATAAGGTTGGAAAAGATAATTTTGAGGTGAAACCATGCAAAGGCAGTGCTGTTGCCACCTCGCTTGGCGATTGGCGCGGCATTCTTGGCGAGACGTTCAGCGGAAAGGCCGTTTATCGTGTGGAGTTTGATTCAGATTTCGAGGGCAATGCGCTTCTCGACCTTGGTGATGTGAAGTGGTGTGCGATGGTGCGCTTGAACGGCAAGGACTTGAACGCTCGCTTCTTTGGACCGTTCAGGTGGCCCGTGGTGCTGAAGCATGGACGCAATGTCATTGAGGTCATGGTTGCAAACCTTCTTGTTAATCAGGTCGGCAACGATATGATACGGGACCGTGTTCTCCGCGATTTCCAGCCGAACGGCAAATATGATCGTTACCAGCGTCCATTCGACAGGAAAAATCATGAAAGCGGTCTTTTCGGACCGGTCACGATAACCGTTGGAACCATGAACGGTTACCCCATGTGCCAATGAAGCCGGAAATTGAGAGAATGGGCGAGGAAGGGAGAGTTCAGGTCGTGAACGGGCTTGCGGCTTCTTGCCGTGATTTGTGGTATAATCTGGCGGCATGACACGTAGATTCTTTGTTGGCATGGCGGCGGCCGCCGCCGCTTCTGGACGTGGTGCGCTCGCCGAAGGCTCGTCGAAGGCGACCACGAAAACGTCTGCGCCGCCGCGCAACCGCACGCCCTATTCCGGCATCGACTGGGATTCGGTGCAGGAGGTGCACACAACGTCGCACGGCCACTGCGACAACCAGCGCATGCTCGATGCGTACATCGACCGCAAGTTCGAGTTTCTCACGATATCCAACTACTATCCCTCGGCTCCCACGATGCCGCTCAAGACTTTCAGGGAGCACCATTACCGCGTCCACCACGACTTCCCGGTGACGGTGAACGGCAAGCGCGTGGAAGGGCCGTTCGACTGGTCGAAGATAGTGGGCGGGTGGGCGAACGAACTTCCGCCGGAGCGGCGCCGCGAGCTTCCGTTCACAGAAGGGCCTCTGCGCTTCAGCAAGGTGCCGGAGGGCATAATGGAGGCCCCGAACGCGGAGCATCACGCTTTCCGCGACGCGAACGGCAACTACATCAGCGGACTGCACATGTGCGCGCCGGGCAGCGCGTTCTGTTCGGGGACGTTCGACAAGCGCAGCCGATTCCTCTCGCGCCAGCACGGCTACGACATCGGCAGCGGCGAGTTCGTGCATGACGCCATCGACCACATGATCGAGGGCCTCATCCATCCCGACGGTGGCGGAGTGACCATCAACCACCCGGCGTGGTCACATCTCGAGGACAGGATCGTATGGGAGCTGCTGGATTACGATCCGCGCGTGCTGGGCCTGGAGGTGTACAACATGTGCAAAACAAACAAGATGTACCCATGGGCGCGGCGCAACTGCGAGGACTACTGGGACCGCGCCCTTTCCACCGGGCGGCAGTGCTTCGGGTTCTTCGTTCCGGACTGGGGTCTGCAGGAAGGGGTGAATGTGCTGCTCGTGCGAGAGAAGACAGTGCATTCATGCCTGCAGGCCTACAGGCAGGGCAACTTCTATGGCGCGATCAAGGGGCGCGGCATACTGCGCTTCACCTCCATCCGCTTCAGCGGGAATGAGGTCGCCGTTACGCTCGACAAGCCGGCGCACATCCAGGTGATAACCCGTCTCGGCGTGACGAAATGGGTTAACTCCAGCAAGAAACTGACGTTCCCGGTTTCGGCGGCGGAGCGCGGGAAGTTCGGTTATCTGCGCGTTCGCGCATATGCACTCGACGGCTCCGGCGAGATCATCTATTCGCAGCCTTTCATGCTGGCCTGACCATGAACGCCGTATTTTTCGACATGGACGGCACGCTCTTCGACTCGCGCGCCGATCTCGCCAGCGCGGTGAACTTCACCCGTCGCGACCTTGGGCTCGCGCCACTTCCGCAGGAGACGGTAATCGGCTTCGTGGGGCGGGGGGCGCGTTACCTTCTGGAGAATTCTATACCGGAGCAGGCGGGCAGATTCGACGAGCTGTGGCCGCAGTTCAGCGCGAACTACCGCGCGCACATGCTCGACGAGACCGTGCTGTATCCGGGCGTGCGCAGCACCCTGGCCGAGCTTGCCGACAGAGGCTGGCTTATGGGCATCAACACCAACAAGCCTAACTTCGCCGCCCGCGAGATGCTCGCCCACTACGGATTGGCCCGCTATTTTGGCGATGCGATAATAGCCGGCGGCGACTGCACCGAGATGAAACCATCAGGGTTGCCGCTGCGCGAATGCGCCGCACGGATGCGCGGCCACCGTCTCTCGTCACACGACTGGATGGTGGGAGACAACTGGACTGACATGGATTCCGGCTCGGCTGTCGGGATAAAGACGGCTTTCTGCACCTTCGGATTCGGCCATCTCAACGAAAGCCGCTATACGGTCAAGATCAACAGGTTCGATGAGCTCCTTCGCCATCTCAAGCCGGAGGACTGAAGCGTTCCTCTCCGGCAATTTACAGGGTGAGTTGGGGGCTGTGCAATGGCGTTAGACTCCGGAATTTGCTATAATAGGCGGCATGAAAATTCTGGTAGTAGGAAGTGGCGGGCGTGAGCACGCAATAACGTGGCGCCTGGCGCAGGATGCCGAAAGACATGAACTTTGGTGCGCGCCCGGCAACGCAGGGATGGCGGATATAGCTTCATGCCTGCCGCTGAAGGCGACGGACGTGGCGGGTATCGTTTCGTGGTGTTGCGAGAACCATCCTGATCTTGTTGTCGTGGGGCCTGAGGCGCCGTTGTGCGCGGGGCTTGTGGATGCGCTTGAGAAGGTTGGCGTAAAGGCGTTCGGGCCTGTCGCCGCCGGTGCGCGCATGGAGGGATCCAAGCGGTTCGCAAAGGAGGTCATGCAGGCTGCCGGCGTGCCGACCGGAAGGGCTGAGGTGTTCACCGATGCGGCGCAGGCCAAGGCCGCGATTTCTTCCTTTGGGCTTCCCGTGGTGATAAAGGCTGATGGCCTCGCCGCAGGCAAGGGGGGGATTGTGGCGG
>CAMPAA010000294.1 GCA_946631345.1 uncultured Verrucomicrobiota bacterium | reverse complement strand
GTCGGCATGTGGCAGATGCCGCCTGATCTTGCGGCAAAAGTGTCTGCGGCTGAATGTGTTTTGAACTCGCGCATTGAGACGGCGGATGACGCCTATCCGCTGTTTCGCGCGGCAATTCCGATTGCGGGCGAGCAGGAAGGTTTCTTTGTGTTGCCGATTGATACGGAACGCCGCCCAATTTGCAAGCCGGTTCTCGTTTCGCTCGGACATATGCGCGGCACAACGACCGTGGACTTGGGAGAAGTCTTTCGCGCGGCGTTCAAGGCGCAGGCAGATGCGATCATCGTCGCCCACAACCATCCCAGCGGCGACCCTACGCCGAGCAAGGCCGACTTGCAGCTCACCTCCGCCCTGCAATCCACCGCACGGCTACTAGGTATCAAGTTCCTCGACCACCTCATTCTCGGTTCGCCCGATTGCGAAGGCGGAAAGGGGTGTGTGTCGGTGATGGAAAACAAAGATAGGCTCTTTTAAATAGTAGTGGAGAATTCGTATGGCAAAAGACTTTGGAGATGATTTGTTTTCGGCATCTGACGGGATGGCGAATGCCGGAATATGCAAACTTGATGTGGTTAAGATGGACTATGTCGGCGCGGAAAGCATTACGTGGCGGGAACTCTTCTCCGGCTACGACTCGATCAAGGCGATTACGTTCTCGTCTGGAATAGACTTCGTCTATCAGCTGCTTAACCTGTTCGAGGACGCCGAGATCATATTCGGATGCGAAGAGGTCATGTCATATACGCTTCAGGAGATAATGGCCTACCAGGCGAAGCTGATGGAGTGCATTCGCAAGACGGATTCCGCATCGAAAGAGAAGATGATAGAGCGTGTGGAGCGCGGCGATGTGCGGCTTTTTGTCGCTCGCAGAAGACTGTCGCACGAAAAGCTGTATCTGCTCAAGGCGGAAGACGGTCGGACGCGGGTCGTCTTCGGCTCGGCAAACATGTCTTTCAACGCCTTCGGCGGGCGACAGAGGGAGATCATCTGCTACATTGATTCACAGGAGGCCTACGACCGGTTTGAAGAGGCGTACGAGGATCTGAAACGGGACAGTGTAGACACGATCACGAAAAAGGCCGTTGAAATATCGGATGCCACGGAGAATGTTGACGCGCTTCCCATCGCTGAAACCGCAAAGGTCAAGAAGGTGGTGTACATAGAGCCGGTCAAGGAGGCCGCTGAGGACGTCAATTTCATCCTTGACACGCGCGATTTGGCAAAACGGATTGCGCCGTCCATCCCGATTTCCAAGGAAGAGAAGCGTAAAGGCAAAGTCCTTGTGACGCCTGATGTCATACAGAAAGTAAGACGACAACTTGTGAAGGAAAGCGAACATGAAAAGGAGTTGCGGAGCGAATATCCTCAGCTTGTCGTCGATGTCGAAAAGGGGGATGTGCTGCTTAACGGCGATACGCTCGATCTGCATCCAGCCAAAGACGAGATTCAATCTGACGCAGAGCTGTTCGCCCGCTATATGAAGGGTTTCGAGCGGTTCCATGGTGACTGTGCCGGGATGCAGCATAGGTACTACGAATTCGCGAACTGGTTCTTCTGTTCGCCTTTCATGGCTGTGATGCGCGATACCGCTTTGCGCTATGATCAGAAAACGCTTCCGTACCCTGTGTTCGGCCTTATCTACGGACAGTCGAAGGCCGGAAAGACGTCTTTCCTGGAAACCTTGCTTAAGATGATGATTGGGCAGAAGGTGAAGATAAGCGCACCCGAGTTTACGCGCACGACAATTGACGGACTTCGCCGGACTGTGCAAGGGGCGCCTATCATTGTTGACGATTTGACCAATACGCGATTCAACCAGCACGCCATCGAGACGATAAAGAACGATGACTTCGGTTCGCTCGACCATCTTCTCAACTATCCCGCCGTAGTGATCAGTGCGAACGAGGATGTCAAAGCCGTTGCGCCGGAAGTCATAAGGCGAACGGTAATTTGTCGCGTTCAGGCCGGACTCACCAACACCGAGGTGATGAAAAGCAATGTCGTCCGTTCCGTTCAGCAGAAAATCGGAACTGCGTTTTACCGTGAATATCTTCGCAGGATGCTTGATGCCGTTCCTGGTTTGATGGAGGCACTCAAGGATGACAATCCCGAATCGGAGTCGCCGGATATACTCAAGATTTCGTCTGTTACACTGCGCGCCATATTCAGTGAAAGTCTGCCAGATTGTCCTGCCTTTATCCGCGAATTGTCGCTGGAAGATTATTTCAGCGAGAAGGTCACTGGTAAATATGCCATACAGACGATCAGGACGGCGTGGCAAGCTAACCCCAATGCATTTGAAGTCAATGCGCGTATGAATACTGTCCGCTATATCGCAGGGGAAAACTGGGACGCCGACCGATTGATGAAGGAATTGCCGGAGAATCTTTGCGCGAAGCGTTCTCGTGACAGCGTTATTATGGACTTGGATGCGGCAAAAGACTTCTTTGATATTGATTTTAGGCCAAAATCGTTTTTCTCGCGCTTTCTTGGGAAATGAGTCGTGGGATGATCACAGGGGACTTGTGAAAAACTTTCTTTTGGAATTGCAGAAGGTTGGTTATGCGACGAAGTGGGGGGGGGCTGTCCCTACACGGGGCGTCCTAAATATAAGGGAGTTGACCGATGACTATTCGGGCGGCGACCTGCTCTGTAAATATGTCACGTCCAAATTCGGCGATGACGAGAAAGAGTATTAGATGTTGGGACTGAAAGTTGACGCTTGAATATAAAGAGTATGTCTGGGGAGAAATAACATGGGAAATGACTTCAGGAGCACCCCCATTCCTATCTGGAGTTTACCCATTTTTCGAAACCGTCGAGGGCTATCTCTCGCGGTGGAGGATCGAGGCGGCGATCCGCTTCGTCAAGCAGTCGTACGGCTTCGAGAACATCCGGGTGATGACCTGCGCGCGCATCCGCAACATGGCCTCCATTGTCCTCGCCAGCGCATATTTCGCCCCGGCGATCCAGCTCCTGCCGGGCTTCGCCGAGCTCTTCGGCGCCGACGACGGGTAGCCGTTCCGGGCGCGAAACGCTGAAAACCACATCCTGAAACGCACTTCAGCCTTTATCCATGCGGGTGCGGCGCATTTCCGCACTCAAAAAATGGGTAAACTCCAGCCGAACGTGTGCGCTTTGTGCCTATGGTACCGCTTGGGCGGGTTTTACCGCCTGTTTCCGTTGCCGTGAC
>CAMPAA010000293.1 GCA_946631345.1 uncultured Verrucomicrobiota bacterium | reverse complement strand
TATAAACTATGGACATCGCTTTTTAGTCCACACACGGATTTACAACGGGATTGCCGCACACAACCAACGGGCTTCTGACGGGCATCTGCCTATCGGCATTGCGGGGTACAATATGCGTTTCCGGCATCCGCTCGCGATAGATGAGACGCAGCATGTCTTGGGCAAGTTCGCCACCGCGCATACGCGGCAATGTGACAACTGCGAAATCCTTGTGAATACGCTGATGTCCAGCCCCCCAAATCGCAGCCGAACTCGTCAAGCCAAGATAGTAGTGCCGCCCCAGCTGCCGCATAAGATCGTCCACATAGAAACTGGGCGGCACTTCGCCCCTAAGCTGATAACGATCAGGTACACAGACATAAAAGCCTCGCATCGGCGAAACTATCAATTTCCGCGTCTTGAGCCTATGCAGAGCCGTGGCTAACACGGGACGTCGCAATGCCGATGCGGACGCAGCCTCATCAAGAGTGAACGACGGGTGGCCCGAAATGAGCCTCCCATGCACCCAAGATGACAGCCTTCCGCACTTTTCGTTACCAACCTCATCATTCATTGATAATATTCCTCAAAACTTTTGCGACAATATACCACAACTTGGCGTAATTCTAACGGCTCCACCTCGGACACGCTACTGAATTACGGACAGATTACCCTAAGCGTGGTCACGGCGTCCTTGGCGTGATTTCAGATGGCAGATACTCAATCTTCTCGATCTGCTTCCCCTCGTCAAGGGGCAACATGGCGTTGAGGAGACTTGTGACGAGATTCTACCTTTACCTTTTCCCTAAAGTTTCTGCGCAATTCAAGGTTTGGCGCACATTTCAAATTCCAGCACGCCACCCTTGACCAAGTCGGAATGGCGGAGCACGCGGCCTTTCAGAGGATGCCCGTTCAGCGAAACTGATTTCACATACCTGTTGCTTCGCGAAAAGTTGTTCGCAACGACCGTGAATCGCGTTTGCGAACAGCTCCGTACATTGGACGAGCCGCCGGCGGACGTTTTCGCCGGAAACTTTAGTACCGCTTTCGGCAGCTGAGGTGCCCCCAAGACATATTCGCCGCCGCAGGGATCAAGCGGATAGAACCCGAGTGCAGAAAAGATGTACCATGCCGACATCTGACCGCAGTCATCGTTGCCGCAAAGCCCATCCACCTTAGGTGCATACTGCGTGTCAAAAATGCGCCGCACCACATCGCCCACCATCCATGGCCGGTCCGTGTAGGCATAGAAGTACGCGATATGGTGGCTGGGTTCGTTGCCGTGGGCATACTGCCCTATCAGTCCGCACACATCGTAGGAGCGTGACAAGGCGTCATTGCCTGCCTGCGTCTGAAACAATGCGTCCAGCTTGGCACCGGTGGCCGAAGGCCCGCCAAGGACTGACACAAGCCCTTCCGGATCGTGCATCACGTGCCATGAATACTGGTATGAGTTGCCCTCCGTGAAATCATTGTCGGCAAACGGCCCATATCCAATTTCGGCAGGGTCGAACGGTTCGCGCCACGCGCCGTGCGAATCCTTGCCGCGCGCATACCCAAGCGACGCGTCAAACACATTGCGCCAGAACTGCGCCCGCTTCAGGAAGAACGAAGCGTCGGCATTCCTGCCGAGGGCGGAGGCGAAACGCGCCGCGCACGCATCATCATACGCACATTCAAGCGTGCGGGAAACGCTCTCCCCCCGGAGCACGCCGGATGGCAGACGCGAGAAGTGGTCACCGCTGAATAGGCCGTCGCGGGTCTTTGTCCGCAGCAGGTCGAACGGATAGTATCCGTATGCGTTGTAGAGGTTCCAATCCTCCTTTAGGAATCCCCAGCAGGCTGGAGAATCAGGCACATGTTCAATGGTAAGGGTGTCTTTTACGGCATCGTACGCCTTTTGCCAGTCAATGCCGTCTTCGGGGCCGCCAAGCCCCTTCAGGTACGCATCCACTATCACAGGCACCGAATGGTGGCCGATCATGCAATGCGTGTCGCGGCCCAGAAAGGAAAGGATCGGCAGCCGCCCATCACGCTCCCCTTCAGCAAGGAGCGATGCGACAAATGCCGGAACGCGTTCTGGAGCCAGAATCGTATAAAGCGGATGGGCTGCGCGGAACGTGTCCCATAGCGAGAACGTCATGTAGCGCGCGCGCTCCCCCGCATCGGCGGCGTTGTTTGGCTGACAGGCGATGCGATACTGCGCCACGCGAAAGTTGGAAGCCACGTCCGGCGGCGTGGCAGGATCGAGCTCAACGCGATCCAGCCATTTCCTCCACTTTCCGGCGGCAGCCTGCACCGTGGCGTCAAACCCCTTCCTGTCGTGCGCAAGGTTTCGCTTTGCTGCCGCCTGAGACGACATCGAAAGCGCTATTCGCACTTCAAGCACGCCATCCGGCAGGTTCCCGAAATCGAGCCTCCATATCTCCCCGCGAAGCCCATCGCACTCCTGCACGCATTTTCTTGCCAAGACCGGATGAGAGAACTCCATCGCAAAATGCAGCGTGTACTCCACAAAACACCTGACCCTGCGATACCCTCGCGCCGTTCGGTCTGAATCAAGATGCATTGCACTTCCGGATATGGCCCGTGTGAACGTCTCTGACCCACCCGTCTCCGGCTCCAGAAGCGCCCAATCAAGATCGGCGAGCAGCTGGGCCCTTGTCGCTTTTGGATACGCAAAACGATAGATTGCGGAATGTTCATCGCCTGCGACAGCGCATGCGACGCCGTTTGAGAGGGTTACTCGATATGATCCTGGCTCAGCGCGCTCGGTGTGCTTCAGCATTCCGATGCCGTCCATGCCATCCGCCTCGGTCAGCGGCAACAATCCGAAATCACCTCCGGCTGGCACGCCTGTGCCAGAAACGTGCGTCTGCGAAAACCGCCACAGGAAGCCATCGTCATGCTGGTAACCACCGCAATGCAGTTTCCCGTAATGGTAGGAATCCTTCTTGGGAGCCGTATCTGGCCCGGCCTGCACCATGCCGAACGGAACCATTGCGGCCGGGGTTACGTTCCCTGCACCCTTTGTCCCGACAAAAACATCAACCGATGCCGCGGTCGACGCAAACAACAACAATCCTGCAAAGGAAATCATGTCAATCTCGCGTATAAACAAAATCATCCAGATGCCACACGGAGTCGTTGGCCGAATCCGTAGTGAAGCCTATCCAATCCAGCCGCTTGAACTTGGCGGGGAAATCGAAGCTTCCTGCCGCAGTCGG
>CAMPAA010000292.1 GCA_946631345.1 uncultured Verrucomicrobiota bacterium | reverse complement strand
GGCGGACATGTCGTGCGCCGCTTCGCCGCCGAGGGTTGGAAGGTGACGGGGATGGTGCATCGCCGCAGGCCTAAGGAGCCCGTACCAGGCGTGGAATACGTGCAGGGCGACATATCCGACGCGGAGCATCTCAAGCGCCTTGTCGCAGACGTTGCGCCGGACGTAATCGTGCATGTCGCCGCCCTTGCGTCGGACGTGGGGCCAGACAGTCTCTTCAGGAAGCTCAACTACGAGTCGGTCGTTGCGCTGGCCCCTCTCGCGAAGAGGAAGTTTGTGTACATGTCAACGGCTGACGTGTACGGCATACGCGATTTCTCAGGAGAGGATGTTTCAACCCTCCGCTTCGACGACAACCTCCACAACCCGTATCCGCGCTACAAGATAATGTCAGAGCTGTGGCTGAAGGAGAACATGCCTGCGGAGCGTTTCGCGTGTGTCCGCCCCGCTGCGGTGTGGGGGCCTGGCGACGAGACGCTGGAGCGGCGCGTAGCCGACTTTCTGCGCCATTCGCCGTTCATCGTACACTTCGGGAAGTGGCGCGGCCGAAATCGTTGGCCGCTGGCGGACGTGCGCCGCGTCGCCGAGGCCGCGTGGCTGGCGGCTACGACCAGCCGCTGGGACGGCGACGGAGTGACTGTGATCGATCATCGCAGGATCACGGTCGACGAGTTCTACCGTGAGACGGCCGCGCGGCTCTTTCCCGGTCGCCGCTACCGCACACTCTGCTTGCCGATGTGGGTAGGCGAGTGCATAGGCCGCCTCTCATCCGGCATAGCCGCTCTCTTCGGCCTCACGCATGTGCCGTTCGATCCATCGTACTACGCGCTGAAGACTGTGTCGAGCAACCTCGACTTCACCGATCCGTCGTTCCTGTAGCCATGCCGAAATATGGTATAATTCCGGCATGAAAATAAAAATGGCATTTGGTTTTGCAGTGACGGCCATGGCAGCCTGCGTCGCATTCGGGGCCGACAAGGGCAAAAGGATAAACTCCGAAGGTGATTGGCCGTCTCACCTGCAGGGCGTTTGCACGGACGGCACCAACATCTGGTGGTCGCATACGGTCGAGCTGGCCCGCACAGACCTGAACGGCAAGGTGCTTGCCCATGCTAAGGGGCTCAAGTCGCACCATGGCGACCTGTGCATCGCAAATGGCACGCTGTATGTGGCGGTGAACCTCGGCCAGTTCAATACCGAGCAGGATGCCGACAGCTGGGTTTACGCCTACAAGAGCGACGACCTCGCTTTCATCAAGCGCTGGAAGGTTCCAGAGCTGCGCCACGGTGCAGGCGGAATAACGTACAAAGACGGGCATTTCTTCGTTGTCGGTGGACTGCCGCCCACGCATGGCGATAACTACGTGTACGAATACACTCCCGGATTTGAGTTTGTGGAGCGCCATGTGCTGAAGAGCGGATGGACCAATCTCGGCATCCAGACTGTGAGCTATCATGGAGGACGCTTCTATTTCGGCTGCTACGGCGGACGCAATGAGCTTACCGGCGAGAATGTGCCCACCCTCACCATCGTATCCAATCCAGATTTCTCAGTCGTGTCGAAGGTAAAGGAGAGCACGTCAGAAGGATTGGTTCTCCTCTACGGACATGCGTGGCGCGCGGTCTTGCACAAGATTCAGGATCGTCCGCGCCGCTTCACGGTGTCGCTTGTTCCTGTATCGTCGCCTGAATTGGCGGGCATCGCGAAATGAACGTGCCGCCGCCAGGCGTAAGTCGGGCGTGCACTTTTACGATTCCACGGAATATGGTATACTTCAGCCGTCTGACATGAAAGAGATGAAAGAGAGAAACTGGACAGAGGTTCTGACGACGCTGCCGTCGTTCCTCTGGCTGCTTCTTTTCTTCGTTGTTCCAACGCTCATCGTCTTCTGCATTGCGTTTCACGCCCCGAGCGCCGACGGCGGGTTTGCGTCCGGCATCACGCTTGAGACATGGAACGCCGTTGTGCGCACACCGTACAAGGAGATAGTCTGGCGCACGATATGGATTTCGGCGGCGACCACGATGCTTTGCGTGCTGCTATCCCTGCCGTGCGCCTATGCCATCGCGCGAATGACGGTCAAGTGGCGAGCGATAATCGCTGGCCTGATCATGCTGCCGTTCTGGACGAGCTTCATCGTGCGCGTGTTCGCCTGGCGCACGCTGCTCAATCCGGAGGGCTTTCTCCAGCGCTTCCTAATGGCGGTGGGCATTGTGCCGGACGGCGCAACGCTCAACTACAACTCAGGCGCAATCCTCATCGTGTCGGTTTATTCATTTCTTCCGTTTGCCATAATGCCGATCTACACGGCGGCGGAGAAGTTCGATTTCTCGCTGATGGAGGCGGCGCGCGATCTCGGGGCAAGGAGCTTTTACGCGTTCTGCCGGATATTCCTGCCAGGGGTCAAGCGGGGGGTCATCTCAGCGGTGCTCATGGTGTTCATCCCCGCCATCGGCTCCTACGTGATCCCAGATCTCGTGGGAGGGCGCGACTCTGAGCTCATAGGCAATAAAATATACCAGCGCCCCTTCCCTGACCGCAACCTGCCGCACGCCTCGGCGCTCGCGGCGATAACCGGCTTCTCGGTGCTGCTGCCCCTCGCATGCGTGGCATGGTGGATGAAGATGCAGGACGAGCGCGAGGAGCGGCGTCTCGCCGCCGCGACAGCGCGCAAGCTCAGCGGGGGGGCGGCATGAGAAAATCCAAGTTCGCGCTGTTCGCGCTGGCGTTTGTGCTCCTGTTCCTCTATCTGCCCATCGCGGTGCTGATAGCGAACTCGTTCAACCTTTCGAAGTATGGCGGCGAGTGGGCCGGGTTCACATTCAAGTGGTATAGAGTGCTGTTCGCCCCGAACAACCGCGAGATATGGATGGCGTTCCAGCGCTCGATCGTCATTGCCGCCCTCGCCACCGTAGCTTCGTGCGTGCTGGGGACTACGGCTGCGATTGCATTGCACCGCTGGAAAGGGCGGCTGCAGACCGCACACTACGGCCTCATCTACACGCCGCTTGTCATGCCGGAGATACTGATGGGGATATCGCTGCTCATGATGTTCACCGCTGTTGGGGTGGGCTGCGGGATGGGCACCATATTCATTGCGCACGTCACTTTCTGCGTGTCATACGTGACCATGACGGTGCTGGCGAGGCTGCAGGACTTCGACGATAGGGTGATCGAGGCGGCCTACGACCTTGGCGCGTCGGCGTGGCAGGCGTTCTTCAAGGTGACTTTGCCGATACTTCTTCCGGGAATTGTGGCGG
>CAMPAA010000291.1 GCA_946631345.1 uncultured Verrucomicrobiota bacterium | reverse complement strand
ATGCAAGCGAAATCTTGGGGAATTAGTCAATTGTCATGCCATTGTTGCGAATCCGCCATACCATTTTGTTGATTGCGGGAGAAATGCGCAGGATGCGCGTTTTACCAGACCGATACCCATTCTTGCGGGTTTGTGGGCTTTCGTGTGCCGCGTAGGCGGCGTTTCGTGTCGGGCGATTCGCCGCTCTCGCCCGTTTTCGTGGTCGCGCGTATGCGCAACCTGAAAGGCTCAAAGCCTATGGTCTACCGCTGGTGGAGGCGTCTCCATGCTTTGGAAGAAGTCGTAGAACTGGTACCACTGGTCCGGATGGGCCAGGGTTTCGCGCTCAAGGAACGCCACATAGCCATCAAGCAATGCGGCAGGCTTTAGGCCGCTGGATGCCCCGTCGGCCAGCGCCGCCACATGCACCTCGTAGCTGTTCCATCCGGTGCGGATGCACGTTACGCCGAACACGGGTGCCTCCATCAGCTTGGCGAACTTGAACGCGCCCTTTGGCCAAGCGCACTCGCGCCCCAGGAAGCGGTGCTTCAGCACGCCCTTCGATCCCGCACTCGTGCGGTCGCCGGCCATTATGACCAGTTCTCCGCGCCGGATCGCCGCCTGCATCTCAACCGCCGTTCCCACGCCAATATCCTCCACGGCATGAAGTTCGAGACGCGCAGAATCGAAATGCCGCATGAACACACGCATGAAAACGGCGTCGTGCCCCATCTGCTGAAAGGCGTGCACCTTGGGAGAGCGCGCGGCCCCCACTGCGGCGGGCAGCGCCGGCAGCACTCCAACCACGCCTACATGCGTGCATAGCACGAACGCCCCGCGTCCGGCGTCCGTCAGCGCCTTGAACGCGCGCCAGCCTGCGTCGTCCCGCACAGTCATGCGGGGAGGGTTCTTCTTTAGGGTCGAGGCGTCAGTCTTGTCCATCAGTCCCCATGCAAAGCCGAGCAGATGGCGGAAGAGGCGGCCATGAGTGGCAGGATACGGACGGCCCGTATATTCTGAGAGCACGCCGTAGAAGGTGCGCAGCGCGAGCCTCGGCGGACGCGCGAACAGGTATATGAACGGCATGCCCACCACGAAGATGGCCTTCTGGAACGACTTGCCGAACCAGGCGTAGGAATACCACATGAACAGCACCCAGAAGCGCGAGGCGCACTGCTCCTTCTGCTCATGCCATGGGCGCAATGCCGCATCGCCCTCCCCGAACTGGATGCCCCTGCACAACCCGGCGCACACCTTGGCCGCAAAGTACGCCACGGCAAGGCCTGCAGCGAGGGTAATCCCCATCAGACGCGTCACGGCAAACCCGGTAAAGCCGAGCAGCCCGAACGCGGCCAAGCTTGTGAGGAAGGAATACCAAACGGCGCGACCGGTCTGCCGGTGCTGATGCCGCCGTGCATGCCAGCGGAAAACGCAGTAGTCCAGCCCCAGCCCGATGAACAGGAAAAAGCATATCCGGGCAAAGAAGTTCAATGACTCGCCCATGCACATCAGCAAGCCGCTCACCGCCGCGTAAGACGCAAGAACCGGGAGAATGAAATCGAGGCACTCACCCCTGAACATCACCGCAAGCACGCAGCACAGCACAAGGATCGAGATGTCCAGCAGCCTGTCCGTCTCATTCCGCCATCCGCCGAACAGCCTCTCGAGCGCACCTTTCGGATCGAACGCCTCGAACTTTCCGGGAAGCGCAAGCACCCGCTCCGGCAACCCCGTCATCGCACAGAGGTTGCGTCCCTCAGCCGCATAAAGCCGCCGCACCAGCCGCATGTTGCGCCGCTGCTCTTCGGCGGACGGTATGAGGTCCGCCCCGCCGGTCGCCTCAAGGGCGAGCCGCTCGCCCTCCGCCAGATATGGATCCGGGCGGTACAGCCGCGACAGGTCGAAGCCCTTCTGGCAGGCTCCGGACTTTGCCATCCCAACATACAGCGGAACAAATACGATGGCGGCAAGAAGCGTCAGCAACAGCCGCCGTCTCCATGCACCGAGCGCGCCATCCGCCGCCGATGCGCAGCCATTGCCAGGGCTTCCGTTCCAGGCATCGCCGGGCGTCGCGAACAGCAGCACTCCGGCATACACTGTGGCGAGCCCCGCAATCGTGAACACGGCCATCTGCCGCATAGCGCCTACGCCGGAGAACATCAACGGCAGAAAGCACGCCGCCGTGCTGAGAAACGAGAACGTAAGAGGCCTTGCGATCGACTCGCGCGCCGCAAGAGAATGGTACACATAGTCCACGCCAAGGCCGATCAGCGTAGTGCCGAACACGAACGTCACAAGGTGAGGTCGCGGGAACACGGCGAACAGCGCCGCCGTTGCCACGCAGAACGCCGCCGCAAGCAGGGCCAGCAGAACGGGTATGAAGCGCAGAGAACGCGTGAGCAGCCAACCGAACAGCACAACGCAGAGTATCGAAATGGCAGACAGAGCGTTGATCTCGCGCTTTGAGTTCTCGGATGCGACAGCGGTATGGAACGGCGCGCCGGCGCAGCGCACGTCATCCGCACCCTTCACTGCAGCGAGCACGGCAAGCGCCTCGGACGGGGAAAGCTCGGCGTCGACCACCGTCCATTCGCCATTCGTTCCGGAAAGCTCCATCGCATAATCGGTGAACAGCAGAAACGGATCCCTGTCAGGCGGCATGATGGGCGGCATTGGAGAAAATAGCCGGGCGATGGCAGCGTCACGCACGGCGGCGAACTCGCCATGCTCCAGCTGACGCCGCACTGTCTGAGACAGGAATCCGCCGGCGTACGGCTCAAGGGCCCGCAGGAGCGGCGATACGCGCAACTGACGGTCCGGCAGCTCGCAGCCAAGCTCCTTGAGGCGCGCACGCGCCGCAGTCGCGGAGTCCGCCCTGACGAGGATGCGGGCAGAACGCGCCGCCGACGATGAAGCCGCCTTCAGTTCGCCGCCGCCTGCGGAGGGACCGATCAGCGCCAGCAGATCGCTTTCCACGCCGCTGCGCGCCGTGACCAGAAGGCTGAGGCCGGCGCACACGGCAACCGCCAGCGCAGCGACCCTGAGAATCTTCACGCCCCTTGCCACATCACGCAGCCTTCCGTCATGGTTTCAGACCGGGGAAGTCGAGCGTGGCAAAATAGTCGGCGAGGGTCTCCGCCCTGCGTATCTCCTTCACGCTTCCGTCCTCCCTGAGAAGCAGCTCGGCGCTGCGGAGCTTGCCGTTGTACTGGAAGCCCATCGCATGGCCGTGCGCGCCGGCGTCGTGGATCGCCACGAGGTCGCCAGGCCTCCTCTCCG
>CAMPAA010000290.1 GCA_946631345.1 uncultured Verrucomicrobiota bacterium | reverse complement strand
GGTGATCGCGGCGATGTTCTCCGCCACGATGAGCTCCCTCGCCGGCAACTTCAACGCCGTGGCGATGGTCATGACCAACGAGGTGTACGCCAAGCTCAAGCGGAACTCCACGCCTGCGGGCAGGATGGCCGCCGCGCGCGTGGCGACGGTTCTTACCGGCGCCGTGGTGATCGGCCTCACGTTCGTGATGCAGTATGCGCAGGGCGCGAAGGATCTTTTCGACCTGTCGAACCAGGCGTTCAGCGTGTTCCTGCCGCCAATCGCCCTGCCGATGATTGCGGGCATACTCTTCCGCAGGCTCTCCAAGCGCTCCGGCATGACGGCGCTTGTCGGCGGCATCGCCATCGGACTCGTCGCGTTCGGCGCGGGGACGTGGTACCCGCCGATACGCGAAACCATACCGATGACCTGGCTGACGTCGCTCTCGACCATCGCGCTGCTCCTCGTTGGCACATGGCTTTTCCCCGACCGCAAGGAGGAAAGGGCCGAAGTGGACGCATTCTTCCGCAAGATCACGTCCAGGGAGGACTGACCTGCGTGTAGTACCGCAGTCAACATGTGGTAAAATACGGATCATGAAAAAGACCACTTTCGCAATGTTCCTGTCGCTTGCCGCCGCGCTGAGCGCAGCGGCGGAAGGCGGGGCGTCCACCAACGATCCGCCCAAGATCGCGGCGGAGAAGACGCGCGTACGGTGTGCGGTATGCAACGGTAAGGGGCGGCTCAAGCTGCGCCCGCCGGACTTCGGGCAGTACGGCGGGAGAATAGAGTCGCGTTCGCACTGGGACGTGACCCTTGACCCGTGCCCTGTATGCGGGCGCGGGCGCGGCTGGCGCGTGGTGTGGGATCTCACGCAGCCCGAGCCGAGCACGGAGCCGCCGTGCATGACATGCGGCTGGTCGGGGCTTGCGCAGTGTCGGAAGTGCCTCGCGTCCGGGATAATAAAGTGTCCGAGGAGCGACTGCAAGGACGGATGGATAGTGACGAAGGCGCAGAGCACATCGCGGCGTTCGTCGTCCCGCAAACCGCCAACGGTCACACCGTGTCCAGAATGCAAGGGCGTAGGCAAGGTGGAGTGCCCCCAATGCAAGGGGATGCGTGCGGAGTTGTGCAGGCGCTGCTTCGGGACCGGAAGAAAACGCAGATGAGCGCCGCGCCGATAAAGATTCCCGGTATACGATTCGAGCATCTGATCGGGACCGGAGGCATGAGCGAGGTGTGGCTCGGCTATCACGGCGGCCTCGACAAGGAGGTCGCCATCAAGGTCATGTTCAAGGAGGCGGCGGAGTCGGGGGAGGATGTGCGGCAGTTCATGCTGGAGAGCCGCGTGATGGAGCGCATCAACCACCAGGGGATCGTCCATTCCTATGAGGCCGACTGCCGCGACGGGCGCTACTATTTCGTGATGGACTACGTGGACGGCTACACGTTCGCGCTGCTGCTTGCGCGCAAGCAGCGCATTCCGGAGGAGGATGCGCTTGTCGTGCTCGACTCCGTGGCCGACGCCCTCGCCTACGCCTGGCGCGAATGCAGGGTGATCCACTGCGACCTCAAGCCGGACAACCTGATGGCGGACGGCGACGGGCTTGTGAAGATCATGGATCTCGGCCTGTGCCAGATCATGGGCAGCGGCGGCGCGGGTTCGCCTCTCACCGGGCCTGACGGCAATCCAAAGGATACGATCACCGGCACGCCTGCCTACATGTCGCCGGAACAGATCTACGGCGAGAAGGACATCGACCCGCGCGCCGACATATACTGCATGGGCGCCACGCTCTACCATCTCGTGACCGGGCGGATACTTTTCCCGATGCTCTCGAACGACGAGATGCTGCGCGCCCACGTGGAGGCGGGCAGCGCCGCACCAGACCCGCGCACGATCGTGCCGACCATCTCGGCCGGGTTCGTGCGCCTGCTCGCGAAGATGTGCGTGAAGGACAGGGCACAGAGGTATGCGTCCTGGGAGGAGGTGCTTGAGGATTCGCGTACAGTTCAGGCGGGCGGCGTTCCCGCGCCGCTGCCGGAGACGGCCGCATCGTCAATAAAGGAGGAGAAGAAATGAGAATAACAAGCATGATCGCAACGTTGGCCGCCGCTGGCCTCTGCGCAACGGCTTTGGCGGAACGGGTGGAGATGGAGTGGCATTTCCCTCTCACGCAGTCGCATCAGGGCATCCCGTTCGGCAACGCCACAACTGGCTTTCTTGTGTGGGGCGAGGGGCGCACGCTCAAGGTGACTGTCGGGCGCGATGACGTGTGGGATCACCGCGGCGGCTACGATTGGCATGAAGACCAGAGCTACACCAACATCGTGGCGGCGCTTCAGGTCGGCGACTACAACAGGGTGAAGCAGCTGTTCCGGCGCGGCGAACAGGCACCGGGCGAGCCGGTGAATCCGCAGGTGATACCGGTGGGGCATGTGGAGTTCGCGCTGCCGGAGGGGATTGCGCTCGACGAGGGCGAGCTGGATACCGCTACGGGAATCGCCGAGATCGAGGTCGTGCGCGAGGCGGACGGCAAAGAGGCCGGAGAGATCAAGGTCGCGCTCGACCGGCGGAACGGAACGCTTGCGATCAAGTGGCCCGACGGCATGAAGGCGGAAGGGCGCACCGTTCCGGCGTGGGAGCATGAGGCGGTGAGCAAGGCGCTCGCGCCGATAGGCTTCGCGCCGCCGAGTTCTTTCGCGTTCGAATCGGGGGCGGGGTCCGCGCAGGGGCTTCCGTCCGATCCGGCGGTGGCGGCGGGATATGCGACGGCTGGCGGCGTGTCGTTTGTCGCCGCTGTGCGCGGGCCCGACGCAGATGGTGCAAAGTCTGCGCTCGCTGACGTGCTGGTGGCCGCTAAGGGGCGCGGTTTCGGCACCGCAAAGGCGGCGTCGGAGGGGTTCTGGCGGAAGTGGTGGGCGAAAACGCCGGAAATCGACGTGCCGGACAGCACCATCCGCGAAATTCATGACTTCGGAATGTACAAGTTTGGGTCAATGGTCGGGCCGGACGGCGTGCCCGCGCCGCTGCAGGGGCCGTGGATCGAGGAATACCGTCTGCCGCCATGGCACGGCGACTACCATTTCAACATCAACGTGCAGATGTGCTACTGGCCGGCCTACCGCGGCAACCATCTGGAATCGCTCAAGCCGCTCTTCGCGATGGTGAAGAGCTGGTGGCCGATCCTGCGCGACAACGCGCGCAAGTTCGTGGGCATCGAGGACGGCTTCATGCTGCCGCACTCCGTGGACGACCGTTGCCGGCTGATCGGCGGCTACTGGGCCGGGACGATGGACCACGCCTGCACCGCGTGGA
>CAMPAA010000289.1 GCA_946631345.1 uncultured Verrucomicrobiota bacterium | reverse complement strand
CCCAGGAGAAGCGTATCTGTGGGACATTGTACCCGCCGCCGTTGACCTCAACCGTCGTAACCGGCGGATTGCTCTGCGCGCCGATGAACACGCTCCCGTTGAGAGAGATGAGGCCGCCGTTCTGGACGATGCGCGCGGTGGAAATGTTGTCCACGCTGTTGGCTGTCACACCGATGCGGGCATATTCCGTGACGGCGAACGTCCCGTCGTTGACAACTATCTCGGAGTGCTGGCGGCTGTTCTGGTAGTACTGGTAGCCAAAGTACATTTCACGCGCGGTTACGGAGCCTCCGTTCACCGTGAGGCGGTTGGTAAGGACTTCTGTGCCGCCCGGCACGAGCACGCCGTTGTCGTATCCCACATGGAGCATGTCGGCCGTCAGCACGCCGCCGTTGACGACGAACTCCGCGCCCGTCTCCGCTCCAGGCTGGTCGGTGGTATGCGCACCTACTATCAGATAGTCGCCCACGCTGACCGTTTTCACGGCAGGGGCGATCTCCATCCGGCCGCCGCTCACCACCAGGCTGCCGAACGAAGCAATCGCATCGCCCCACGCGGAATATACGCCCCAGGCGCCAGTGAGATTGTAGCACCTCTTCGCGAACGAGTAGTCCATCGCGCCGGCCAGGATGAGCGTGCCTTCGCCGCACTTGTGCATACCTGCGACGGTGCTTATGATCGGTCCCGTGAGAGTAAGGGTGGAGCCCGCCGCCACGCCCACTCCGGGCAGGCGGTAGACGTCGCCGGGGTTGAGAAGGATCGTGCGGTCGGTGGACCCGACTCCGCCGGCGTACTCGAACGTGCCCTTGCCTATGTCGATCACCGAGCCTGCCCCCGCCGCCGAGGCCACGCCTGCGTCAGCGATGGACGTGACCGTCATCTTGCCGGTTCTCAGCTTGAGCGGCTGGGTGAACGTGTTCGCGCCGGAAAGCCGCACAGTGCCGGACTTTGCGGGCCATTCCGCCTGGTTGAACGCAATCGGGCCGCCGGAGAGCGTGCCGGCGAGATTGAGCGTTGCGCCGGAGGCGACATCCACCGTCGCCGCGCGCGCGACGGTGATCGGCATGGCAAGCGTATTCTCGCCCGCCGTCGCCGAGACCGCGACCTCCTCGCCGCCGTTGTCAAGCGTGAGGGTGGAGCCGGAAAGCGAATATCCCGGCGCGGCGGAGAACGTCATTCCGCCCACCGTGGCGGGGGTGTCGAGCGTGACGGATGCGCCCTGCGCCGAAGCGGCGGCGGCGAACGCCACGCGCGTGTCGGGCGACGATGCCGGAGCGGTGTTCCAGTTCGCCGCCGTACCCCATGCGCCGCCTTCGGCGTTCTGCCAAGATGCCGTCACCGCCGTGCGGGCGGCAAGCGTGACCGACACGATCTTGCGCCCGCCCTCCTCGCGCACCGCAAACGTCGCGCGCTGCGCGGCGGATGCGCCGGCAAGCACGAAACGGCCCACGTCCACATCGGACGATGCCGGCAGAGATACGATGTCGTACGTGCCATTGGCCGGCGCGGCGGAGAACGTCACTTTCGTGATGCCGGGAACGTCCATGCCGCCGACCGTAAGCAGTGGCACGGTGGAGCCGGAAACGGCGTATAGCAGGTTGGCGTCGCTCTCCAGCGCGGAGAGGAACGCCAGCGTGAGATCCCCGGTGAGGCGAAGCGACACTCCGGAGCCGAGCGCCGTCGGCCCGGTGTAGGTTGCCGCATCGGCGAACGCGAACGTCCCCTGCCCGCCGATGAACTGCAGACCGCCGTCCGTGCCGGACTCCACACCAGAGACCACCGGCCCGTTGATTACGTAGTCGCAGCTGTTCTCGGCGGTGATCGTGGACGGCTTCTCGCCGAGCGTGAACGTCATCCCGCCACCCACGGGCAGCGTGGAGTTCCCCGCCGAGGTCTCCACCACTATGTTGCCGCCGTCAAGGAACATCTTGCCGTCGCATTCGTGCGTGGCGCGAAAACCCTGCGATCCGATTCGCAGCGTGCCGCCGTCGAATATCCTTATTGTGGCTTTGGACGGGCCACTCCGGGCAAGCTGCAGGAAGTTGGCTATCATAAGGCCGTTGGTGCACACGTCGATCTCCATCACAGGCGTGAGCGGATCGTCGAGCGAAGTGCCGCCGTTGTCGTGCGCCCCGTAGAAGCTCGCCTGGATGGTGCCGCCGGATACGAACACCCGCCCTTTCGTCCCGCGCCGCATGGTGAGCGGTATGTAGCCGACCTTCAGCGACCCGCCATATACGTTGACGCTCGAATCGCCGGGGTCTCCACCGGCATTGACCTCGGAGGTCGAAAGGTCGCCAAGGATGATGTACGTTTCGCTGCCTATCTGGTTCAGCGTGCCGCCATACATGTTTATCGCTGTCGTTGCGCCGGGCTTGCCGAGGAGAATCCGGTCGGCGATGTAGTTGTCGCCGCTCATGATGTCAAGGTGCGCCGCCTTGCCGGCTGAGCCGATGTACATGCGCCCCTTGTACGTCCACTTCTTCGTTGACGAATCGTATTCCGCGCCCGCCCCGAGCACCGTCGTAACGTCGTCGCCCGTCGCGATGGCGAGGCCGCCCTCGTTCAAGGTGATGGCGTAGGGCGTGGCCGCCTCCATGCGGGCGAAGTGGTTGGTCGCCCCGGAAAGCTCAGGGATGCCCAGCGTGAACGTGCCTGGCCCCGTCTTGACGAATCGTCCGCACGCTTCGGGACACGAAAGCGCGCCGCGCAGCGTGAAATCCCCTTCCGCGTTGACCGTGAAGATGTCGCCAGGCGCAGCCGAATCGAACGAGAGACTGGCGTCTGTAATGTTGTTAGCGCCGTCTCCGATGTAGCTGAACACGGTTCCGGGGGCCATGACGATGCTCTCCGCCATGCCTATGGAAGATGGACGCCCCGCAGTGCGGAGATGCGCCACGCCGAGCGTTCCGCCATTCACCGCCACCGTGCCGGAGAATGCGCTCATATCGGCAAGCAGGTTCACGGTTCCGCTCTCGATGGAAACGCCATCCTCGACGCGATAGTCGATGAAGTCCGTTACGTTGGTCACATTCCCGGCACCGGGATCGAACTCAACAGGCGCGGAATATGCGGCGGCGGCAAACATTGCGGTTGACAGAGACAGAACTTTCCTGATCATGGCATCATTCCTTGTTGTCCTAAAAACAGCCCATAAAGATACCATATTCATTTTTTTTTTCAAGCGGAAAATTCAACTTTTTTCAGCGCCCATAATGATGCGAACACACGGCGCATATAGGGCATGAAAGCGCCAAAGGCGGGAAACACGCAAGATGCTGGGGCAAGAGACGGGGTACGATCCCGCAACCCTCAGATCCACAATCTGATGCTC
>CAMPAA010000288.1 GCA_946631345.1 uncultured Verrucomicrobiota bacterium | reverse complement strand
GTCAAAAAACCTTGACAAAAAAAAAACACTTATGATATATTGTGCACGTTTTCTTTTTTAGGAGTTATTGTACAATGAACAGATTGCGAACTGTGGTTGCCATATCGGTTCTTTCCTTGGCGTCATTTGGCGCCGGGCGGACGCTTACGGGGCTGGAGGGGGCGATCAATGCCGCCGACCAGACGAACGGCGGGTTCTGGGACGTTGCGGAACGAATCTCGATGACTGTCGATGACGGAGAGGCGGCGATTGGCAAGGCCATCGACATCTCTGGCGGGTCAAGCGACACGTTCCTGATGGACGCGCTCGACGCGCGCGCGTTCACGTGGGAGGAGTCCGAGGTTAAGGCGATACGCACCGATCCCTTCATCGGGCTGCGGATCATTCTGCAATAGCGCTACAGGAAAGGGGATGCACTCTCTATGAAAACATCTACAACGGTTGCGGCGGCGCTGGCGGCGCTCTCCGCATGCGCAATGCCAACGGTGGAGCCGGGGTCCGTCACAGTCTCGCAGGACAAGGCGACCGGGCGGGTGACGATCGGCTACACGCTTGAGGGCGATCCCGGCGTTGTCACGCTCGACGTCATGACAAACGGCGTGTCGATAGGCGGCGAACATCTGCGGCGTCTCGGCGGGGACGTGAACTGCAAGGTGGCCACCACGGGGCAGAAGTCGATCTCGTGGATTCCGGATGCGGGCATGAGGGGGTTCGCGCTCACGAACGACGACGTCCGGGTTGTCGTGACGGCGTGGCCCACGAACAACCTGCCCGACTACATGGTGATAGACCTGTCGATGAGCAAGAAGTACTGGTTCTACCCGAACGAGGGCCAGCTCCCGCACGGCGTGACGAGCCACGTGTACAAGACTGACCAGCTTGTGATGCGCAAGATTCCGGCGGCGGGCAAGTGCTTCAGGATGGGTTCGCCCTCCGTCGAGGCGGGGCGCACCGCCGCCGACGAGAAGGTGCACTACGTGTCGTTCACGAACGACTTCTATCTCGGCATATACGAGCTGACGAAGGGCCAGGCGAAGGCGCTCATATTCGAGAAGGCGGCGGACAACGCGCCGGGTGCGCAGTTCCCGTTCACGCCGGAGTACGACGAGTACCCCTATGAGGGCTCGCCATATTCCCACCTGCGCGGTGCCACATCCGGCTGGCCGGCCGTGCCGCGCGGCGAGGGCAACACGGGCATGGCTGCGCCTCATGCACGGCAGGTCTCCGGTCTGTGCGTGGATCTTCCGACGGATGCGGAGTGGGAGTTCGCGTGCCGCGCGGGCGAGGGCGCCGCGAGGTATGACGGAACCGACGACGACTCCACACTCACCAACCTCGCCTGGTACGCGGAGAACGCCGGCGGAACGATACATCCGGTCGGCCTCAAGAAGCCGAACGCCTGGGGACTCTACGACATGTACGGCAATGTGCGCGAGTGGACGCTCGTGTGGTACCAGCGCTACGACGAGAACTCCGAGCAGATAGACCCGCCCGGCTGGAACGGTAAGAACTCCAGCGGCTACAACATCGACCAGGACGGCGGCTACAACCGCGTCTCCCGCGGCGGCTACTATGCGAGCGGCGCATCCGAATGCCGCAGCGCGTTCCGCTGCAAGACGGGCATCAATACGACAGTCGGTATGGGCCAGCGCCTCTGGTGCCGCGCCGTCATTCCGTGAAGAAAGGAGAACGAGACATGAACGCAAGGGTTCT
The DNA here is from genome assembly GCA_946631345.1 of uncultured Verrucomicrobiota bacterium. GTDB lineage: Bacteria > Verrucomicrobiota > Kiritimatiellia > RFP12 > UBA1067 > UBA1731. The sequence goes on along the minus strand of CAMPAA010000288.1, from coordinate 1,623 downwards.
TTTCTGCATGGCGTCCGCGATGTGCGCGATGGCCGCCTGCGCAATCCCAGAGATACGCGAAGGCTCCGTGAAGATGGAGCAGGCCGACGACCGCACGGTGACGATCGAATACGTGCTCGACAACGCCCCCGCCATAGTCACGGTGGAGATTTTCACGAACGGCGTTCCTCTCACCGGGGCGCTGCTTGGCGGCAAGCTCTCCGGCGACTTCAACCGCAAGGTCGAAACGGGCTCGCACACCATAACGTGGAACCCGTCCATGGACGCGCGCCTCGCCGGCGACCGGCATTGGACCGAGAGCGCCAAGGCGGTGGTGACCGCGTGGCCCACGAACGCGCCGCCCACATGGATGATAGTGGATCTCACCGCGAAGGACTCCATCGAGTTCTATCCGGACGAATCGTGGTTCCCGCTCCCCATGACGAACGACATCTACAAGACAGACCTGCTCGTGATGCGCAAGATCCCGGCGGCGAACGTCATCTGGCGCATCGGTTCGCCCAATCCTGTGAGCCATAGCGACTATCAGGAGTATGGGCGGAAGGGCGACGGCGACTCGCCCAACGAGATCGCGCATCCGGTTATGCTCACCGAGGACTACTACATCGGCGTGTACGAGGTGACGCAGGGGCAGTACAAGCACCTGAAGGGGCTTCCGACCGTAAGCTGGACGGGCGACACGCTGCCGGTGGGGAACGTGCGGTGGTGCCAGGAGCTGCGCGGAAGCTGCCCGGACTATTTCTGGCCGAAGGAGGGGCACAAGGTCGATTCCACGAAGTTCCTCGGCCTGCTGCGGGCGCACGCGTGCAACATCGAGTTCGACCTGCCGACGGAGGCGCAGTGGGAGATCGCCTGCCGCGCGGGGGAGATGGCGGCGTTCAACAACGGAACCAAGCTCCATACCGATGCCGCCGGCGTTGCCGAGGTCGCATGGACGACCGACAACGCGGCGGAGGGCTATGACGCGCCGCAGGTGCATCCGGTGGGGCTCAAGAAGCCGAACCGCTGGGGCCTCTACGACATGCACGGAAACGTGGTGGAGTGGTGTCTCGACCTGTACACTTCGCAGGTGCCGACGATCGAAGACGCCGATGAAAAGGTGGCACACATCGCCTATGCAAACTGCCGCGACCTGATGGTGGATCCCGTCGGACCGACGACGGCATCAGACGGCAACACGAACGGCGCCGAGCGTTCGCTTGCGAAGGGCGGCAGCTATTATCTTTCCGCAGACTATGCGCGTTCGGCGCGCCGCTACAATCCTGGCCGCTGGGGGGCAGGCCAGCAGAACGGGTTCCGCCTCTGCTGCCCGGCCTGCATCCCATGACATGCGAGGAAGGAGAACTGACATGAAAAAGATTCTTGCATTGACTTTCGCAACAGCCGCTCTCTCCGCCGTGGCCGCGCCGGAGGTGACGGGCGTGACGGTATCGGTGGATGCCGAGCGCCGCACTGCGGGCGTTGCCTACCATCTTTCCGAAGATGCAGTCATAACGTTCGACGTGCTCACCAACGGCGTGTCCATCGGCGGCGCGCAGCTGCGTGGCGCCGTAGGCGACGTGAACCGCAAGGTGGAGGCCGGCGACCGCTCGCTCGTATGGTGCTGGCCGGGCGATGTGGATG
>CAMPAA010000287.1 GCA_946631345.1 uncultured Verrucomicrobiota bacterium | reverse complement strand
CGGCGAGGTGCGAGAGGAACGTGCGGGAGCTGGGCTGCGAGAAGTAGAGCATCGCCCGCTTGTGCGGCAGGAACGACTTAAGGAACAGTGCGCCCTCGCGCGACTTCGAGATGAACCGTATCCTATTCGCAAGCGCGGTGAGCCGTTCGAGAAGCGCGCGGTCGAACTGCTGCGCGAAGAGCGTGTGGTACGGCATTCCGTCGCCGCCGGGGCGCTCCAGATAAGGGCGTTTCTCCTCAAGCGGCAACGCCTCAAACTCCCTCCAACCGATATCCGTCAACTTCGCCATTCGTCTTCTCTCCTCTTTGGGCGGCTATTATACCACAAATGGAGATGGAGTGCCGACATTCCCCGCCGCCCACCACGCCACCCGCGCGAGACCGAACCGGAGATTGTTTTTGCGGCGGCGTGTCAGATTCACGCGGCGCGAACGCCTAACAGAACATACGAGAACGAAAGGAGAACCGATATGAACATGAAAAAGAACATCCTGGCGGCAACTCTGGCATGCATTGCCACCATTGGATTCGCCGACACCAAGACCACATGGCGCGATGCGCAGGGCCGCGTGCAGGGTACCGCAACAACCGACCGCTACGGGAAAACCACATACCGCGACTCCATGGGCCGCGTGCAAGGCACCAAGACCACCGACCGCTACGGCAAGACCATATACCGCGACTCCATGGGCCGCACGCAAGGCACCGCGACGACCGACCGCTACGGCAAGACCACGTTCCGCGACTCCATGGGGCGCACGCAAGGCACCGCGACAACCGACCGCTACGGCAAGACCACGTTCCGCGACTCCATGGGCCGCACCCAAGGCACCGCGACCACCGACCGCTACGGCAAGACCATATACCGCGACTCCATGGGCCGCGTGCAGGGCACCGGCAAATGACGGATCAGAACACCGCCCGGCAGTAGATGCCGGACGGGCATGCGAGCGAGCGGCCCTCCAGCAGCATCTCGCCGGCCTCTATCCGCGCCGATCCGAACGCCTGGCCGATGATGTTGGCGGCGACAGTGCAGGAGAGCCCCGGCGTATGCGAGGAGAACAGCACGAACATCGGCCGCTCCGAAAGAAGGCTCTTCACCAGCGAAAGCGTCTTTTCGAGGTCGCGCTCAATCTTGTACATCTCGCCGTTCGCGCCGCGCCCGAAAGTGGGCGGGTCGAAGATCACCGCGTCATAGCGACGGCCCCTGCGCAGTTCGCGCTCCATGAACTTGTGGGCGTCGTCCGTGATCCAGCGTATCGGATGATCCTTCAGCCCGTTCAGTGCGGCGTTCTCGCGCGCCCACTGCACCATGCCCTTCGACGCATCGAGATGGCACACCGAAGCGCCGCCCTGCGCCGCCGCGATGGTGCTTCCGCCGGAGTACGCGAACAGGTTGAGCACGTTTGCCTCCGCGCCGCGCCTGCTGGAGGATACCGCGCGCCTGATCCATTTCCACTGCGCACGCTGTTCGGGGAAGATGCCGAGATGTCCGAAGTCCGTGCCGCTCAGGCGGAAGCGGATGCCGACTGTCTCGATGACCCATTCCTTCGGAAGCGCACCTCGGTTGTGCCAGCGATTGCCGTCCTCACGGTCGAACGCAGCCGTCGCACGGTGCCACTGCCCCTGGTCCGCCGGACGCCAAAGCGCCTGCGAACACGGCCGCACGAGCGATATGTGGCCAAACCGCTCGTACTTCCTTCCGCCGCCGGAGTCCAAAAGCTCGTAGTCGTCAGCCATGACCGCACAGTCCTGCCTTTGGCGCTCAACGGTACACGCGCTCCACGCGGTTGCCGAACGAGCAGATGATATCGTAGGCGTGGGTGCCCTTGAGCAACGCCCAGTCGTCTGGAGTGATGGCGTATTTACCCTTGCCGCCAAGCGCGATCACCTCGTCGCCGGGCTTCACGTCGCCAGCCTTTGACGCATCGACCGTTGTGTAGTCCATCGAAATGCGGCCTATCACCGGACACGGCACGCCGTTGATGAGCACGTGTCCCCGGTTGGTGAGCGCGAGCGGGAGTCCGTCGGCATATCCTGCGGAGATTGTCGCGACCTTGGTGGGCTTGGCGAGGCACCATGTGCGCCCGTAGCCGAGCGTCGTGCCCGCCGGAAGCAGCCTGACCTGCGCAACGCGCGTCTTGAGGGTGAGCACGGATTCAAGCTTCAGCACACGACGGCCGTTCGGGTCGAAGCTGCCATGGAGGTTGATGCCGGTGCGCACGATGTTGAACGGCGCGCGCTTCGCCGCCGGGAAGTTGTTTATGGCGTCGGAAGCGGCGATGTGCACCTTGCGGAACGTTATGCCGTCCTTCGCAACGTCCTTCAGGATCGCCTTGAAGAGCGCGATCTGGTCGTCGGCGAACGTGTCGGCGGGGTCGTAGGCGGTCGGGCAGTGCGAGAATATTCCCTCGCAATCGAGATGCGGACACGACTTCACGACTTCGCGGATGACGCGCGGCGCGTCGGCGGCAAGTATGCCGAGCCGCCCCATTCCTGTATCGAGCTTGAAATGGACCTTCGCCCTGCGCCCAGCCCTTTTCGCCGCCGCATCGATAAGCTTCGCCGTCGGCACGTCTATGACAGGCAGGGTCACCCCAGCCTCCACCATCGGCGCAACCTCGTCCGGCAGGACTGACGAGAGTATCTGCACCGGCTTGCCGAACGGCAGCAGCTGAAGCGCCTCATGCGGCTCAGCCACGCCGAACCCCACGCAGCCCGTCCTAGCGAGAGCGGAGGCGTAAGGCTCCACGCCGAGGCCGTAGGCGTTCGCCTTCAGCACGCACAGTACCTTCGCCGGCTTTACGGCGGCCGCGATGCGCCGGTAGTTGGCGCGAAGGCCGCCGAGATCTATCTCGACCCATACGCGCCTCTGCAATGCATCCCTCTTCATGCGCAAGTGCCCTACTTCCTCTCCCTGCCTACGCTTTCCGGGGTGACGCCGTTCGCCTCGAACCCCGCCTTGGCGATGGCCATCTCGATGTTCTTCTTAGCGAGCTTCATCGAGTCGTAGCGGAGCGTGAGCTTCCTTCCCTGGCGGTCGAACTTGAGCGACGCCTTGTCAACGCCCTCGAAGCCTGAGAGAGCCGAGCGGATCGCCGGCTCGTTCTCGGCCTTGAGCGCCGGAATCGACACCTCGAAATCGCGCACGTCCGTGCGGCGGCATCCTGCGGCTACGCAGAGCGCCGCTGCCGCGAGCGGCACTGCGATGCTGAACGGAACACTGAAAAGTAGCTTGCTCATCTTTGCGTCCTTTGCGTTCTTGATGTATTGAAGTCACTGCCGGGCGGTGAAGATCGCGGTGGTGGCGTAGTACGGGTCGCTCGTGTAGCGGCAG
>CAMPAA010000286.1 GCA_946631345.1 uncultured Verrucomicrobiota bacterium | reverse complement strand
CGGGCGGCAGGTCTGCCGTTGCTGCGGCCATAGGCGCAAGCAGCGTCGCCGCCGCACCTGTCATCATAATCAGTTTTCTCATTTTGTGTGTTCCTTTCGGGTTAAGTTGCTGTTTTTGGGTCAAATCGCAGAATTTGGGGCTTCCGAACGCTTCGAAAGTCGCCTCGCAGACTGCAAGGCGCTTTCCGGCAATCTGCCGCCGTTTTCCTCTCCTACATTGATTCTCCCAAGCAGTTTCGCGTATGACTGGTTCCAGTCAATCGGCAAACCGTCGGCCCCAAGTTTGAAAGAAGGATTATTCAGGATGTTTTCGCCCGCTGTCAACAACAGAGGGAGAACCCAAAACATCACCAAGAAGATTTTCACAACCCTTCCGTTTCTAATCCAACTTTGCATACTTTAAGACCACCTCAATGACCGGAATGACGATATCGGGCTTGATTGCAGGAAGCGACAGTTGCCACTTACCTTCGCCACCATGGCTGTAAAGACGGTTCTCCGGCGGCGACTGCATCTTTGAAAACTTAATCTCCGAGCCATCGTGCAAGAAGCGGGCAAATGAAATCTCATCGCCGAACGCAACAGTCAGCGACTTGCCCGGATAGCTCACCAGATGGATGTAGAGTTTTTGCGCGTTCGGATCGTAAGTCAGGAGCGTCCCTTCCGGCACCTTGAACCGATTCGGAGCCTGTGTGCAGCCGTAGACGGATCCGCCGTTGACCCTCATCCAGTCAGCGTATACGTCCAGTTTCGTCTTGGCGCGTGCATCGAACTCTCCGCGCGCATTCGGTCCGACATTCATTATGAGATTGCCGCCCTTGGAGACGGAGTGTACCAGAAGCTCGATCAGCTCCGCGTCAGATTTCCATGTCATCTCATCACGATGGTAGCCCCAACTTCCCGAGAAGGTCTGGCAGGCCTCCCAAGGCACTCTTTCGCCGCGCACCGTCGGCCACTCGCACACCTTGAACTGCTCCGGCGTCACGAAGTCCCATCCGTCCGCCGTGTCGTACAGCCCCATGCGATTGTTGACGATGACCTGAGGCTGAAGCGAACGAACAAGCTTCAGCAGCCCCTCGGAGTCCCAGTCGAGATGAGTCTTACCATTTGGCTCCGGATATGTAAAATCCATCCAAAGAATGTCAATCTTGCCATACTTCGTCAGCAGTTCCCCAATCTGATCCTTCATGTACTGACGATAATGCGCCATGTCGCGATTCTTGTTGAGCGTCGGAAAGTCCTTGTCGGAAGTGCCGTAGAACTCCCACTTCTTTGCCATCTTCGGACGTCCCGGATGGCACATGTCAATCGTAAAGTCCGGATGATGCCAATCCAACAATGAATAGTAGAAGCCCACATGCAGTCCTTCGGCGCGAAAGGCGTCAACGAACTCGCGGACGACATCGCGCCCGAACGGCGTCTTCGTGACCTTATAGTCCGTAAACTTCGAATCCCAAAGACAAAACCCGTCATGGTGCTTTGCGGTCAGCACAGCATACTTCATGCCTGCCGCCTTCGCCCGCCTTGCCCAATCTCTCGCGTCAAGAAGATCCGGATTGAACAAGCGGAAATACTCGTCGTATTTCTCATCCGAAACGGGTTCAGTCATCTTGCACCATTCGCCGCGAGCGGGGATGGCGTAAAGGCCAAAGTGGATGAACATGCCGAATCTATCATGCATCCACCATGCCAGACGCTCGGACTTCTGCTCGGACGTTTCATCAAAGAGTCGCCGAGCCGAACTCGCATCGTTCGCAAATGCCGTTCCGTAAACGAGTGCAACGCAAGTCAATAGAATCTTCATTTTATGCCATTCCTCTCGTGTCTTGTATTTCTATCCGTCGAGCCTCGTACCACGAGCGTTGTCGGAAGGAACAAGTCGCAGGGAGGGATTGACGGATCGGCAATTCGCTCCATGAGGCGACGGAATGCGGTTCGGGCCATCTGCTCGCGGTTCTGCCGCATTGTCGTGAGAGACGGCGTCATAAGCGCGGCGATCGGGAGATCTGCAAAGCCGGTGAGCATCACGTCTTCGGGGACACGCAGACCCGCCTGCTCCAAAGTCTGCTTGAAGATGGCGGCGATGGCGTCGTTGCTGCAGATAAAGGCGTCTGGACGCCGCTTCTGGCGTTTCAGATAGCGCTTCAGTGCCTTCAGGTCGTCCGCCTCTGCGTAGAGGACGTTGCCGCCTTTTGGCATATTCGCACCAGCAAGTTTCAGCTGCGACTCCGCACCGGCCAGACGATTAGAGAACGTAGTCGGGCTCAGTTCGCAGATGAGAAAGTGGATGCGTTTCGCGCCGGCGTCCATAAGGTGCTTCGCGATGCGCGCACCAGATTCCAAATCGTTGACTCCAACGACATCATAGTGGCTACGGTCCGGGAACGGCACGATGTCGCAGTCGAGAAGAACCACGGGAATCTTCTTCTTGTCGAACAGCTCCAGTATGTGCGGATTGATCTCGTTGCCGATGGGACCTGCCAGCGGCTCGTAGATGACGCCGGCGAAGCTGTCCCTGATGAACTCGGCGGCGAGCTCCCGCACCTGGGCGATGCGCTCCTCGCGCACCTCGCTCCACACCTCGCCGAACCTAAGCTCGTACCCGGCATCGCGCGCAAGGCGGTTGATCTCGCTCACGACCGGCTTGAAGAAGTCCGTTACCGCCACGCCAGGCACGATGAGGCCGATCTTCCGAGACGCCCCGCGCTTCGTCACAAACGTGCCGGAGCCTCTGCGCGGGCGGACAAGCCCCATGCGAGAAAGCTCCTGAAGGACGCGGTTCGCCGTGGAGCGCGCTATCCCGTGCGTGCGCATGAGCGCACGCACACTCGGCAACGGATTCCCCGCGCCGTACTTCCCACCCTCGATCTTGCCTTTGAGGGCGTCCACAATCACTGTCACCTTATTCTCAGACAATGCCTGACCTGCCTTTCGCCGCGAATTATAGCAGAGCCTCCACCGTTGCCATGAGTGTCCTATGACACTTATTTTACCCCCTATTTTCCCCTTTTCCCCAGCCATCCCCGCCGCCGCCATCATTGCACTGCCTTTGTGCTTGCAAACGGCAAGGCATTTTGATATAATCCGCGTCCTTCTTTTTTAAGAGGCCCCATCGTCTATCGGATAGGACACGAGCTTTTCATGCTTGGTAGAGGAGTTCGACTCTCCTTGGGGCTGCCAATACGCACCATAAGCAAACAAAGACGGCCGTCGCTTACGCAACGGCCGCTTATCGTTTGTGTGAAGAGGCTTCCGGGCCTCCTCCGTTCAGGTTCACATCTCCGCCATGCGGCGGCGCGAACGGGCGCGGATGCGAGCGCGCGCAGATTTCTTGCGCGCCTTCACGCACGGCTTCTCGAAGTAGCGCGTTTCGCGCAACG
>CAMPAA010000285.1 GCA_946631345.1 uncultured Verrucomicrobiota bacterium | reverse complement strand
TCGGAGTGTCCACATGCGGATTTCGGGGTGTCCGCACGGCAGAACGCTCTCCGGTAGGCGGCGGAACGGATTTGCCCCAAGGCCGGAATGCCGCCGCCGCAATCTGATCATCGGCAGGCTTGTTGGCCTTCAGGTTGCGGTCTGTCAGGCGGCGTCCACTCCATCGGCAGAGTCAAACACCGTCTGGAGCTGGCATGAGAGCACCGAACCGAGCAAGATTATCTGCCAAGAGATGTAGAGCCATGCAAGGACAATCGGAAAGAATGCGAACGATCCGTAGAGCGCAGAGCTGTTAGCTACGCCAACCTGGGCGACAATGCATATTTTGAGCCACATTCCGAACACCAGCGCAATCACCGCGCCGGATAGCAGCGCCCACTTTGTGCGCACGCGGCAGAACGGCATGAAGCGGTAGAAGAAACCGAACGCCAGCGCAGCGAATCCGAACGTGATGATGAAGGACACGACCTTGGAGAAAAGGATCGCAACCAGCAGATCCATGAACCACTTGGAGTATGGAATGTACCCGGCCGCCCCTTCAAGTACGCTCTTGATCACGTTCAGCACAGGCATCGAAAGCGCCAGGGCCGAAAGGATTGGCGCAACGAGCGTGACGAGCAGGTACAGCACGCAACGCTTCCAGAGCGGGCGCGACTTCGTGACACCCCATATCTCGTTCATGGAGGTCTCCACCATGCCAAAGGTGGAGATAACCGTCCAAGCCAGCATCGCAAGCCCTATCCAGCCGAGGGTGGAGGCGTCAAACTGCGCGGCACGGTCGAAGAGCTGATTCGAGATTTCGCGCGCCTGCGAAGCCAAGGCCTTTGCCGCCTCCTTCTTCTCCTTCAGTTTCTCAGGCGACATGTGCGCCACGACGCCCGGATCGTCATGCGCAGTCTCGATCTGCGTGATGTAGGCGTCGAGACGCTGGTTGATCTGCGTGCGAGCGACATCGCCCACGCCGCAGGTTTTGGCCAGAAGAAGGGAAAGACACAGCACCGGCACGAAGGACAGGAGCGCGAAATACGTCAACCCCGCCGCATGCAGACTGCACCGGGCGTTCAGGAAGTTCCAGACCGCCCCGATGATGAGAGCCTTAGCCTTCTTCATGGCCTAACCGAGCGATCAGGCGCGAGCCAGCTCGCCATCGGCACGCCAGGCGTAGTACTTCTTGAGCTTCAGCTTGGACGCCGCCTCTTCGTCGCAGAAGAACCAGGCATCCTGATGCATCTGGAGGGCCGAAGCCGTGCAGAACTGGGAAACGCCGCCCTCGACGGCTGCCGCAACGGCCGCTGCCTTGTTCTTGCCGAACGCGAGAAGAATCACCTTCTTCGCCTCCATGATGGAGCCTACGCCCATGGAAAGCGCCTGCGTGGGAACGTCAGATGCCTTCTTGAAGAAGCGGGAGTTGTCCTTGATCGTCTGCGGAGTGAGCGACACGAGACGCGTGCGGCTTGCGAGCGAGGATCCCGGCTCGTTGAATGCGATGTGCCCGTCGGAACCGATGCCGAGAACCTGGATGTCGATGCCGCCGGCCTTCTTGATCGCCGCCTCGTATGCCGCGACTTCCTTCTTCCAGTCCTTCGCGAGACCGTTCAGCACATGCGTGTTGGACTTCTTGATGTCGATGGAGTCGAACAGGTTCTTGTCCATGAAGTAGCGGTAGCTCTGGTCGTGAGTGCCGGGAAGGCCCCAGTATTCGTCCAGATTCCAGGAGCGGACCTGCTTGTATGAAACCTTCTTGGCCTTGACGGCCTTGATCATCTCCTTGTACATATCCACCGGCGTGGAGCCTGTGGCCAGCCCCAGCACGATCTTCGGGTTCTTCTTGACCGCGGCCGTGATCATTGCGGCGGCCTTGCGGCTTGCCTCTTCCTTCGTCTTGCAGATTACGATTTCCATTTGGTTTCTCCAGTTGGTGGTTGTTGTTGATTTGATTAGGTTGTGCAAAGGTGCGCAGGCGACGCTGCCGCCTCACACCCTATGCATCTTGTCGAAGATCTCCTCACGCTGACATTTGATCTGCACCCCGATTTCGCCGCCGAGGGCGGCAAGTTCGGCAGCCAGCGCATCAAACGGCTTCGCCGACCCCTTCACGTCGGCGATCATCATCATGTTGAAGTAGTCCTGTACGATGGTCTGCGAGATGTCGAGGATGTTCACGCCGTTGTCGGCGAGATACGTGCAGGTCTTCGCGAGGATTCCGATCGTATCCTTGCCGACAACGGTGATTACAACCTTGTCCATGCTCACGCCCTCAGCCGTGGCGGCCGCGGAGCGTTCCGTGCGCCAGGAAGCCGTCGTACTTGCGCACGAGCAGGTGGGACTCCATGATGCGCAGCGTATCGAGCGCCACACCCACGATAATCAGAAGCGAGGTGCCGCCGAAGAACGATGCTATGGCCCATGGCACCTGCATGGCGCCGTTCAGAATCTGAGGCAGGAGAGCCACCACGAGGAGTCCAGAGCCGCCGATGAGCGTGATACGCGTCATCACGGCATCAAGATATTCCGCAGTCGCGCGACCAGGACGGATTCCAGGCACATAGGAGCCGTCCTTCTTGAGGTTCTCGGAAATGTCGATCGCGTTGAACTGAGTCGCGACCCAGAAGAACGCAAAGAACATGATGAAGCAGGCATACACCAGAAGATGCACAGGGCTGCCCATGTCGGCCAGCTCCATGAAGAACGTGCGCAGCCAGCCCATGAATCCAGCGGCGTCCGACGGAATGTAGCGCGCGAGGAAGCCCGGGATCTGGAGAATCGGCTGGGCGAAGATGATCGGCATCACGCCAGTGTAGTTCACGCGCAGAGGCATGAACGTCTGCTGCATACCGTAGGTAGCTCCGCCGCTAACGCTCCGGCGGGTGGAGTGGATCGGCACCTTGCGCACGCCCTGCGTAAGCAGAACCGTGCCCATGACGACGGCGAAGCCGAAGAGGAGCAGGAGCACCAGCTCCACCGGCGAACGCGTGGCCGCCACGCCGTTATAGCCGAAGTAGCGCTCCCATGCGGAGAAGATCGCCTGCGGCAGGCGGGAGGTGATGTTGATCATGATTATGAGCGACGCGCCGTTGCCGATGCCGAACGTGGTGATCTGATCGGCGAGCCACATAACGAAGAGCGCCGCCGAGGTCATCCCTATCACCGTCATAAGCTGGAACCCGAGGCCTGGATTCACCACGAGCTGGACGTTGCCGAACGCCGGAGAGAGCATCTGCGGGTGCATGAGCGCTGTCGCAATGCCCCAGCTCTGCACGACGCAGAGGACTATCGTGAGATAGCGCGTAATCTGCGCGAGCTGCTGGCGGCCGCTTTCCCCTTCCTTCTTGAGTTTCTCAAGGGACGGAATCACGGACGAAAGCAGCTGGATCACGATCTGCGCGGAGATGTACGGCCAGATGGAGAGGAAGCCGATGGCGCACTGCCCGAGCGCGCCGC
>CAMPAA010000284.1 GCA_946631345.1 uncultured Verrucomicrobiota bacterium | reverse complement strand
CCCGCCCGTGGGCGGCATACCGCATTCGAGCGCCGAGATGAAGTCCTCGTCGATCTTCTCGGTATCCTCGCCCGCCTGATGTTCGAGCGCCTTGCGCTGCTCAAGCGGATTGTTCTGCTCGGTGTATCCAGGACACAGCTCGCGCCCGCCCACCACGAACTCGAACACGTCCACGAGCTTCGGGTCGTCCTCGCAGGCCTTCGCGAGCGGCACGAACTCGTGCGGCAGGCGAGTCACGAACGTCGGCTGGCGCAGACGCTTCTCGATCAGCTTATCGTACACCTCGTGCGTGAGCATGAGCGAATCGGAAATGCCGTCCAACTCAAGGTTCACGTCCTCGTCCCTTCCGGCGGCCTTCGCCTTCTCCAGCTGAGCGTCGAATGGCAGGTCGAACCAGTCATCGCCCATCCGCTCCTTCACGAGGTCAGAGTAGGATACGCGGCGGTATGGCGGCGTGAAGTCGATGATCTCCTTCGCCTCTCCGTACTCGATCTTCCGCGTGCCGATCACCGTGTCGCATAGATGGGGAATCAGCCCTTCGATGATGTTCTCCATCGAGGTGCGGTCGCCGTACGCCTCGTACACCTCCAGCACCGTGAACTCCGGATTGTGGCTGCGGTCGATGCCTTCGTTGCGGAAATCCTTGCCCAGCTCGAACACCTTGTTCATGCCGCCCACGAGCAGACGCTTCAGGTACAGCTCCGGCGCGATGCGCAGCACCATGTGCTGATCCAGCGCGTTGAAGTGAGTCTCGAACGGCTTCGCCGCCGCACCTCCGGCCTGCCCCTGCAGGATGGGCGTCTCAACCTCGCTGAAGCCCTTGCCCCACAGGTACTTGCGCGTCTCTGCGAGAATCTTCGAGCGCGTGAAGAACCGTGCGCGAGACTCGTCGTTCGTCATGAGGTCAACATAGCGGCGGCGGTAGCGCTCCTCCTGGTCGGTGAGGCCGTGGAATTTCTCCGGCGGCTGCTCGAGCGCCTTTGCAAGCATCTCCCATTCCTTGACGATGATTGACTTCTCGCCGCGCTGCGTGGTGAAAAGCACGCCCTTAACGCCGATGATGTCGCCGAGATGGAGCTGCTTGAAGCCTGCGAACAGGCGTTCGTCCAGCTCGTCGCGCTTGAAGATGAGCTGGAACCTGTCTGTACCGTCGTTCATGGTGCAGAAGTTCATCTTGCCCATGCGCCGTATCATCAGAAGGCGCCCTGCGGCGACAACCTCCTTGCCCTCCTCGAACTCCGCGCGGATCTTCGCAAGATCGTCGTGCGGGTAGGCGCGACCATACGGCCTGAACCCCAGCTTTTCAAGCTCCGCCATCGCCGCAAGACGGTTCTCCCGGTATTCGTTTGTCTCAACTTCCATCTTCTCTCCTTCAGAATGAAGGTGAATTATACCATAGTTGCGGCTGGAGCGTAATGCGTGTCGGTTTTTATATCGCTGTCTTATTCAACCTTCGGGCTTGAACGCAGCCTTGGCGATGCGCGCGAGGGCGTAGTACATTCCGCCGCCGACAGCTTCGCCAGTTGCGAGCTGCGCGATTGTCTTTTCGAGTTCGGTTCCCTTTGTCTTTCCGTAGATGCTCATTTCGGTCTTCCCTTTTAGGATGGTTATGCAAGTTTCATGACGAGTTCGAGGATTCGGCCACGCGTCGCATCCGTTTTCTGCTCGTCGATCTTGGCGGTGACGATTCCCGTATCCTCCACGCCCCAGTAGCTGACAATGCCGCGGTACTCACCGACCGCACCGTCATACACGCCGGGCGAATAGGAGGAGAGCAACAGCGCAGTCTTCTTCAGCTTGCCCGGTTTGTTCATGTTGTAGATGCGCTGGATCGGGGCCTGGATCTGTGCGGACATCGTGAAGTAGTAGATCGGCGCCGCGAGGACGAGGGCCTCCGCCTCGGCGAGCAGCGGATAGAGATGCTGCATGTCGTCCTTCTGGATGCACGCGCCGTTTCCCTTCCCGTGGCAGTACTCGCAGGCCATGCATCCCGCGATTTTCTTGTGGGCGACGTCCACGAGCGTCACCGTGTGCCCGGCGGCCTCGGCGGCCTTGCGGTATTCTTCCGCCATCCAGGCGGTGTTTCCGTTCGCCCTCGGCGAACCTTGCAGTATGAGAATGTTCATTTCGATGTTTCTCCTTGAGTGGGTTTCAGTGCTGGACTTCAGTCGGTCGGACGGCGTAGTCTATGGTGACGCCAATGCCGAAGTGCACATAGTAGTCCGGATACCCGGCGACGGGGATCCAGAAGGTCGTCGAACGCCTCCTTCCCCTCTTCGCCGCCAAAGGCGAAGGGCTGCGATATGAAGCCGCCGTCGAACATTCGTATTGCCTTTATTGTCACTTCCGTACTCCTCGCTGCTTTAAGATTTGTTAGACCATCAATTGAATTGCCCCCTATTATATCCTATTGCTCCTGTTTTCGCAATTCATCGTTTCGCCGCGCCCGCGTCAACGGAAACGCCAGTTAGGCGGGAACAGCGGAACATTGGTTATGTGGTCGATTTCGGGAACGGCGGCGCTTCCCGCAGTGCCGTATATCTCAACAACGTCAAACCTGCAGTTGCCATGCCATTTGCGCCGCAGCAGCCAGTTGGCGCAGGCGCGAAGCACGTTCCGCTTCTTCCTGGCATCGACCGCCCATAGCCGCCCTGCAAACTGCGAGTGGCAGCGGTGCGTCTTCACCTCCACAAACACCACCCGCTCCTCGGCAGGATCGTAGGCCACGATGTCCAGCTCACATCGCCGGTCACGTTGGCACGGCCGCACATTCCGCTCGACGATCCGCCAGCCGAGAGCCGCAAGATGCCTCGCCGCAACATCCTCCCCCCACCTGCCTTGCGCCACACTCTTCTCCGCGCGCGCAAGTCCCACGACATTGCTATCTCCAATTCGTTCCATCGCCATTTCCCTTCTCCTCCTGCCGCCATGATTGAACAGGTATCCACTCTCGCGGCGGCAGATGCCGCGAAAGGACCGCAAACAGCGCCAGCCATGAGCCATACCACAGGCAGCAGTCGCACCAGCTCCACGGCAGGGTTTCCCATGCCAGCCCCGGACAGCACGCCACCATCTCCGACACCAACGTCATCAGCCATGTGCAGCCTGCCGCCAACATGTTGAAGAGCGCACCTGCCGGCGCCGCCACAAGCGATGCAACAATCCCGGACATGCCCAGCATGACAGTCATCCCAGCGAGTGGCACTACCGCCACATTCGCCACAAGTCCGCCAAACGTAATGTTGCCGAACACCCTCGCAACAATCGGAACGCCGGCGATCCAGGCCGCGAAGGAAATCCCCAGCGCGGACAGAATCCTCGCCCCCCGCTGCTCCCATGCCATCAGGCGCGCCGCCTGCCGCCCATCCCCCAGCGCCAGCTCGCGCGCCGCCGCCCGCCGCGCGCATGGCCTCCTCGTGCGCCTTGAGCTTCTTCTCCAGCT
>CAMPAA010000283.1 GCA_946631345.1 uncultured Verrucomicrobiota bacterium | reverse complement strand
GATGTATTCGACGGGCGGTGACGTGGGCGTGCAGCAGTTCGTGCCTACATGGGCCGGCGACACCGGAGGCGGCGCGAAACCATGCGCGTCGCTCCTCAACCTCGGCATGAGCGGCCACGCCAACCAGAGCTGCGACATGGGCATATACAGCCCGCAGTCCCTGCATTTCGGAATGCTACAGACGTGGAGCCAGCAGAACAACTGGGCCTACTGGAACCAGCCATGGCACCAGCGCAAGGCGGGGCTGGACAACTTCAGAAAGTACCTGAAGCTCCGCTACAGCCTCATCCCGTACATCTACACCGCCGCCGCAGAGGCGAACCGCACAGGCTGGCCCGTGGTGCGCTCGCTGCCGTTCGCCTATCCGGACGAACCCGCATACGACTCGTGCAAGACCACCTACATGCTCGGCCCGAACCTGCTCGTGGCGGCGTTCACCCAGGAGGCGACCATCCCGGCCGGCACATGGTACGACTGGCGCACCGACGAGCGCGTGGTCGGCCCCGCCGTGAAGCCACTTCAGATCACCCCGGAATGGGGCGGCGGACTCTACGTGAAGGCGGGCGCCGTGGTTCCGACATGGCCGGAGCTCGAATGTCTTGATGCTGGATGGAACCGGGAATGGATACTCGAGACCTATCTGGGCGCGGACGGCGAAAGCGAGCTGTACGAGGACGACGGCGTGTCGTTGGCATACGAGAAGGGCGTGTCGGCGCGAATACCGCTCTCCCTGGCGGACGGGGCGAAGGAGGCCGTGCTGCGCATAGGTGCGCGCAAAGGGCCGTTCAAGGGCGCGCCTCAGCGCCAAGTGAAGGTGCGGTTTCACGGCCTTGCCGCCAAGCCGTCCGCCGCCACCGCCGCAGGCCAGGCGCTCGACGGCGAGTGGGACGAGGCTTCCCGCACGTTCACAACAGCATCCTTCTCGGTCGGCGAACGAGGGTGCGAGGTGCGCGTTGTGAAGCCGTGAACGCCAGAGAGATGCGTTTCGCCACAATCTGCGCGTTGGCCGCCCTCGCATCCGTCGCGTTGGCGGAGGAGCCGGAAGAGGAGAATGACCATTGGCTGCCATTCCCGGTATCCGTCGGCGCGCGCGTGTATTTCGAGTCGGCCTACATGTCGTCGTCCGGCACGCTCAGCTACACCAAACCCGTCGCGGAGCAGGTCGCATGGCTGAACGCCAACCTCGGCGACTTCGGCTACGCCATCGTGGACGGATGGCTGTGCAGCGCGCTCAACGGCCAGACGGACCATGTGCACCGCCGGGCGTTCTACTGCTTCGAGGGGACTGCGCGCTACGGCTACGCCCTGAACATTGCCGACAGCGTGAAGCTGGATACCAACGGCGGCCTGCTTTGGGACTGGCTGGGCGGCTACGAGCGCCACACCGGCACGCCGCTGGCGATACTTGCCATGCAGCATCTGCGAAACCCGATAGTCACGCCCTACTGGAACCTGCTGCACCGCTTCGACGACAGCCGCTACGTGCGGATCCGATGTGGCGTGGAGCGGGCGTTCTCACCCATGGAGCAGGTGACGCTCCGCCCGTACGTGGAGTCCATCTGGGGCGACGCTTCGCGCTACAAGCGCATTTACGGCGAAAGCCCATCCTACCGCTTCCTCAACGGCTCGTACATGGTTGGTGTGGTGGGCCTGCTTGCGGAGTGGCGCCTCTCCGAGCACTGGTATGTGTGGGGGCGCTTCCGCCAGTTCCTCACGGTGAACCCCGCCGCGCGCTCAATTGCCCGTCAGAGGGATACGATACTGCACCATACCGACTACTCCATATACGGCATCGGCATCGGCTGCAGGTTCTGACGGCATCGCCGCTTGCCAAGGCGAATGTGGTATAATTCGCGGCCGTGACAGGGGAATGTACACATGGCACTCCACGCATGGGCCGCACGCGGCTGTTCTGGGAGTGGTTCAAGATCGCGCTCTTCGTGGTGGGCGGGGGATACGCCATCATCGTGGTGGCGGACGATGTGTTTGGCCGGCGGCTGAAGTGGCTGCGGGAGGGCGAGCTGCTGGAGCACCTGCCGATCATCTCGTCGGTGCCGGGGCTGATAGCCGGAAACTCCGCGATATACGTCGGGCTCAAGACGTGCGGAAGGACAGGCGCGCTCGTTGCGCTCGCCGGAGTTGCGCTGCCGTCCATCATGATATTCCTCGGCGTCGCGGTAGGGTTCGATTTCATCCCGAAGGAGAACATCTGGATAGACGGCGCGTTCCTCGGCCTGAGAAGCGCACTGTCCGGCGTCATCGCCGGCACAATATGGCGCACGCTGTTCAAGTCGCGGGCGGACTGGTCGAAAGGGATGGGCGTGGAGCTTCAGCCGCTTTCGGTGAAGGGGCGGTTCGTTGCGGCGGCCCTCGTTGCGTCGTATGTTGCCGTGGCGGCGCTTCTGGCGGGCGATGCGTTCTGGACGTTCCTGAAGTACGGGTTCCTGGCGATTGGCGGCGGATACCCGCTCGTGCCATTCTACTTCCACACGTTCGTAGGGCCGGACGCACCTCTGCTCCAGCTTTCGCCGGTGGAGTTCTCGGACCTGATGGCGCTCACGCAGATGACGCCTGGACCGATCAGCCTCAACGCCGCAACGTTCTTCGGGTTCAGGCTCAACGGCGCTGTAGGTTCGGTGGTGGCCTCCGCCGCGCTGCTCACGCCGTCATTCATTCTGCTCACCGCTGTCCTCACAGGGCTGGACCGCTGGAGGCGGAGCTGGATCGTTAGGGGGTTCACACGGCTGCTTAAGCCGGTTTCCGCCACGCTCATGTGCGTTGCGCTCTACCGGTTCCTGTCTCTGAGCGTGTGGGAGTCGCTGCCGGATGGAGGCTTCACGTTCCGCCCGTGCGCGCTCGCGCTCGCGGTGTTCGCCGCCGTGATGCTGGTCAAAAGGAAACTCTCGATAATGGCGCTCATATTCATATGCGCCGTGCTTGGCGCGGCAACGGTGCCGCTCTGCTGAACAATCAAGGGGGGGAGAGACGTTGGCGGAGAGGGAGGGATTCGAACCCCCGATACCCGTGAGGGTATGCATGATTTCGAGTCATGTGCATTCAACCAGGCTCTGCCACCTCTCCGTTGAAAACAGGCGCGTAAGATACCATAATGCGCCATGAAAGTCAAGCCGGGTGTGGGAAGTTCCCGTTTGTGTTGCGTGGCGTGATTTGGTGCAATTCGCGCAAATGAGACAGTTGCGACCATGCGGTGCCGGTGAGGAGGTGCTTGCGTAGGCATGACGGCCTACATGTCTGGACTTGTCTGCCTACTTGTTTTGTTGTGACGGGCTACTTGCCCGAAAGAAGGGTACCCATCTTGTGCGAAGGAGGGTACCCATCTTGTGTGAAGAAGGGTACCCATCTTGTGTGAAGAAGGGTACCCATCTTGTGCGAAGGAGGGTACCCATCTTGCGTGAAGAAGGGTACCCATCTTTCAGGCAAGTAGGCCGTAACGCAGACGAACATAGTCCGTCA
>CAMPAA010000282.1 GCA_946631345.1 uncultured Verrucomicrobiota bacterium | reverse complement strand
GACGTTCCGGCGTCATGTGCTGCCGGGATTCGTCTCGAGGTTCAAGACGGCATGGGCAGAGAGGCGGCGCGATGATGCGCAGGGCGGGGGTCGGTCGGATTTTGGCAAGGGAACGCCGTGGGGACAAGCAAGACTGGCGTGGTTCGCCCAATGCCAAAGTCCGGAACTGCGGGGACAGCAACTATGAAGGCTGCAACTGTTCGCCAAGTGTCATGGTGAAAATTCGCCAAATGTCATGGTGAAAATTCGCCAAATGTCATGGTGCCATTGATTGTTTGTCCGCAATATGGTAAAATACACACCATGTTTACATACAAAAACAGGATATTTGACGTACTGCTGAAAGATGCGCTCGAGTCAAAGGGTGCGGTAGTCGTTAGAGGCCCGAAATGGTGCGGAAAGACGACAACTGCTGAACGGGTTGCCAAAAGCGTTGTCTATATGCATGATCCGGAATCTGCCGAGCAGAATCTCCTGACTGCACAGACGCGACCGTCTCGTTTGCTGTCAGGGGCCACGCCGCGGTTAATAGACGAATGGCAGGATGCGCCGCAGCTTTGGGATGCAATTCGCTATGATGTTGACCATTCCCATGAGTTTGGGAAATTCATTCTCACCGGCAGCTCGGTTCCTCCGGACAAGAAGAAGAAAAAACTTATTCGCCATACGGGCACAGGCAGGTTCGCTTGGCTGACAATGCGCCCGATGTCGTTGTTTGAAAGCGGCGAGTCAACGGGGGCCGTGTCGCTTGGCGATCTGTTTGACGGAAAGAGGGAACTTGGAGATTCGGCGCCAAACAAGTTAGAAGACATTGCGTATCTGACATGTCGAGGCGGGTGGCCGGTTGCGGCGACGATGAAGCGCGGTCGTGCTGCATTGCGGCAGGCGTTTGACTACGTTGATGCAATTGCCGAAAGCGACATTTCTCGGGCCGATGACATCGAGCGGGATGCCGGGTTCACGAGACGGCTGCTGAAGTCGCTCGCGCGGCTTCAGGGGACGCAGGCGTCAGTGTCTGTCATCCGCGCGGACCTGGGGCCCAACGAGCCGAACACCTTTTCGGAAAACACGATATACGAATACATCAATGCGCTGAAGAAGATATTCGTGCTCGAAGACATGCCGGCGTGGTGCCCGAACCTTCGTTGCAAGACACCGGTGCGAACGACGGATACGCGCTATTTTACCGATCCTTCCGTCGCGACGGCAGCGCTTGGCCTTGGACCGGACGAGTTGATGAACGACCTCCAGACGTTCGGACTTTTCTTCGAAGCGCTTGTTGCCCGTGATCTGCGCACGTATGCAGATGCCCTGGACGGAACCGTTTCGCATTACAGAGACAAGAGCGGCCTTGAGTGCGACGCCGTCGTTCATCTGCGGAATGGACGCTATGGGCTTGTGGAAGTCAAACTCGGCGGTGAACGCCTTATAGGCGAAGGTGTACGCACGTTGAACAAGCTTTCGGGAGAGATCGACACGAAACGCATGCCCAAGCCGTCTTTTTGCATGGTTGTCACCGCGCAAGGAGACTTCGCATACGAAATTCCCGGATCGGGAATCATCGTTTGCCCAGTTGGATGCCTGAAGCCTTAAAGGCCGAGTGGGGAGGGGGGCTGATCCGTGGTCGCCGGAGTGAACGCCGTGGGGACAGACCCTTGCGCCCATGAAGCCAGCCTACGCTAAAGCTTCCGTCTTTGCCGATGCTACCGCCGCCGCGCTTTGCGCTATGGCGGTCAAGACGGCGGACAAGTCGGCTCGGCAAGCCGGAAGGTGAGGTCAATGCCGAGGACGGTCCTCCTTTGCTAAAGCTACGGAGGACAGAGGTGGTTCAAGGCATGGGCGGAGGGGCGACGCGATGATGCGCAGGGAACATTTTGAAAATCATTGGAATATCTGTGGCACTTTCTGGGGCGAATATGGTATAATGTGCCACCAATAAAAAGGGGTACAAGGATGATAGGGCGAAAAAACGAACAAAAACGACTTAAAGCGGCTCTCACAAAGGATGAGGCCCAACTTGTTGCCGTATATGGACGCCGACGCATTGGAAAGACTTTTCTTGTTCGTGAGACGTTTGGGGAGAAATTCTATTTTCAGCATGCAGGATTGGCCCAGGGTTCACTATCGGAACAACTGGCCGCATTCCGCGACTCGCTTGTCCGTTCTGGTGCGAAGGATGTACCTGTGCTTTCCGGCTGGCGTGAGGCATTCAATGCCCTTGAACGATTTATTTCTGCTGGAGGGACCAAGCGTAAGAAGGTCATATTCATAGACGAGATGCCTTGGATGGATACCCCGAAATCAAAGTTCGTCATGTGGTTTGAGGCTTTCTGGAATGGATGGTGTTCTGCCAGAAAGGATGTTGTGTTCGTAATCTGCGGTTCCGCCACGTCTTGGATTGTGAAGAAGGTGTTCCGCAACCGTGGAGGTCTGTACAACCGTGTCACTGAGCGAATCCATTTGGAGCCGTTCACGCTCGGAGAGTGTCGCGAATTGTGCCGATCCATGGGGCTGTCGTTTTCAGATGGCGATATAGCCGAACTTTTCATGGTTTTTGGCGGTGTGCCATACTATTGGCGATTTCTTGAGCGGGGCAAAAGTGTTGCCCAGAACATCGATGCGCTGTTCTTTGCGAAAGACGGGCAGTTGCGCCATGAGTTCGATGATGTGTTCTGCTCGCTATTTGGGGAAAGACCGGGATATATGAAGATAGTCCGTGCGCTGTCGTCTCGCGTCAGCGGAATGACCTGCGGGGAGATATTGTCATCTACTGGCTTGAGCAAGGGTGGCGGTGTGTTGAGAATGCTTGATGCGCTTGAACAAAGCGGGTTCATCAGGCGCTATACTGCGTATGGAAAGAAAAAGCATGATTCGCAGTTCCAGCTCATGGATAGCTTCACTTTGTTTTATCTGAAATTCATGGACGGCGAATCCAATCGTGACGAGCATTTCTGGAGCCATTCCACTTCCAGTCCCACGTTGAACGCATGGAGGGGGCTGGCATTTGAGCGAATCGGTCTTCTTCATCTTCGTCAGATAAAGGAGGCTCTTGGAATATCGGGTGTCCTTGTCAATGCGTATGCCTGGCGGCATAATGCTGATGACACCTATCCATGGGGTGTTCAGATTGATTTGCTGCTTGAGCGTGCCGACCGTATCGTCAATGTCTGCGAGTTCAAGTTCGCAAAGGATGAGTTCGTGATAAGTGCAGAATACGGAAAAGCTCTTAATCGGAAATGCGAGACGTTCAGGGCTGTATCTGGGACGCGAAGCGCGGTTCACCTGACTTTGGTCACGACCGAAGGCATCGTGTACAACTCTCATTCTGGGGTAGTGCAATCGGAAGTCACGCTTGAAGATATGTTTAGATGATAGACAAGAGCGTTCCTGCTCCCGCGCCCATGAAGCCAGCCTACGCTAAGGCTTCCGACTTTGCCATTTGCTACCGCCGCCGCGCTTTGCGCTATGGCGGTCAAGACGGCGGACAAGTCGGCT
>CAMPAA010000281.1 GCA_946631345.1 uncultured Verrucomicrobiota bacterium | reverse complement strand
CAGCGAGGCCGGACCGAGCCGCTTGCCGACGAGCGTGCCCGCCGTGGAGCCGCCTATCGCGTCCACCTTGCCGCCGAGCGCTTTCGCCGCCTCCTCGAGACCGGCCGAGAGCCTGGTGTAGTGGTATTCCGGGTCGGGCTGGTTGCGCGGATCCCACGGAAACTCCTTGGAGAACACGACCTTGCCCTTCTTGAGGGCGGATATCTTGAAGTCGGATGCGCCGAGATCGAACCCGATGCGGTTGCCGTTGGTGTTGTTCTTCACTACGACCTCGCGCTCGTTTGTCGCAGGCATCTTCTTCAGCGGGAGTATCTCCACCTCGAACGGCTTGCCGTAGAGATCCTTGAAGAACCCATAGTCGAACTTGCGCGCGCCCTTCGCAGTGTAGTCCTTCGCGATGGGCTTCACTATCCAGTCCGGACCGGAGAGGTAGAGCTTCCAGCCGCCCGCCGCCCAGAGCACGAACTTCACGCAGCGCTCTACAAGATGCACTACGCCAGGGCGCACGGAGGAATGTATGTCCTTCGGCAGCGTGACGTCATAGCGGTAGACATGGCCGTCCTCCCGCTCCCACGCAATCGCCACAACCGTCGGCTTCGCCCCCGCATGCATCCGCAGGAAATCCAGCGCCTTGGCTGGCGCCTGGAATCCGGCATCGGCCCCGCAGCATCCACATTCGCACTTCTTAGACATATCCTTCTCCTTCTTTCCTTGTTCCTTTGGGTTTGTGAAAACAGTTATGGCCGCATATGATACACAAAACCGCCTCCGATTTCAACTGCTACGTGATCTGGCGGGGATTGGGGAAAAGTGGGGAAGTGCTAATGGGCGCGGTACATGAAACCCTTGTCAGCTCTGCACCGCACTTTCATGGCATTGGCATCCGTCGCACCGGATACCGCACAGTCAACGACTTTCCCGTCCCTCATTTCCGCCGTGACGGAATATCCGCCATGCACCCGGAAATTCTCGAATCTGCCAGAGAAGCCGTCAGGAACCGACGGGAATATGCTTATTTCCCCATTCCAGCTTTGGCAGAGCGCCTCGGATGCCATCATGAGGAATGCGGCCCCGCTCTCCAGAACAGGCGCAACAAGCGCTTTGCACTCGGCTGAATACACGAGGTCGTCCGGCCCGCCACGCCCGAACTGCACTAACTTTCCGTTGCAGTCACGCCGCAACAGCGGTTTTGCGCTGGCGCGGTTGGCTCTCACCTGTTCCGGGGACAGTTCCGTGACAACGATCGAATTGTGGGAGAACATTCCGTTCGGCTTTGCGAACCATTTCTTAAAATCGACAATGGCTCCCCATCCCTCGGTGCCGCCAAGAAGCCGGATCCTTGCGATCCCGGAATACAGCGCGCTCCACTCGTGCACGGGGTGTGGGGGCTGCGTGTCGTGCGACACCTCTACCGCGAATTTGCGGTAGTATTCAAGGGTCTTCAGCGCCGCATCCATGTCGGTGTCGCACTCCGCGGGAAAGAACGGATAGAAAAGGTGGCCTCCATACATGTAATGGTCGAACGGCACTTCCGGGCCGCACCACCACCCACCGTCAGGATGCTTTGCCATCTTTGGATAGTGCGCCAACACGTCCATCCAAAGCGCGCGTTCCTCTTCATCGCAGCGAAAGCGCCCGGCGGCCTCGACAGCCGTCTCAAGACACGGCTTCAGACAGGCGACAGTAGCCGTGTCATCCACGGAGCCCGTGAATATCTCAGGCGGCACCGACCATATGAAGTGGCAAGTTCCGTCGCTGTCGCGGCTCATCGTGGAAGTGTAGAAACGGATCAGCCGCTTGAGCAACGGATACACTCTGCGCAATATCTTCTCGTCATGCGTGTACCACCATGCATGCGCAAGCATCAATCCCGTGTACGCTGCTCCGCAGAGCGTATACCTGTATTCGGCTATTGGATGCTCCACGCCGTTTTGGTTCATGTTGAGCGGCAGATAGGCCCCTTCCGCACCGAACATCTCCTTTGTGCGGCGCTCTATCTCCGGCAAGGCGCGCTCGTACGTATTCACGAACGGCGCAACAAACCCGGCATGGCCCAGCGGGAAGAACGGCATCAACGGAATCTGCGCGTTCTGGTCGTGCACATAGCAGTGCGAGCCGACACCGGCGCATGATCCTGCTGTTCCGTAGAACAGCCCGTTCAAGGCTGGCATCGGCACGCCGCCGAACTGCGATGCAAGAGAGTAAAGAGAATAGTTCCAAAGCTTATCAATCTCCTCGTGGTCGCGGAAAAACGCCCTGGCACCTCTTGCCCAGAAATCGCCCCACCACTTGCGGTTGTCCGCCTGCAGCGCCGCAAAACCGGCGCGCGCAGCCTCCTTGACGGCCGAAATAGCCAGCGCCGCAGGATCCTCCGAGTCGTTCGTGGTGCGCACGGCGAGGAACATCGACTGGTCGCACGCCGTGCGCAGCGTCGCCGTGCGCCCGGCGAACTCCGGCTTGGCCGGCCTGGATAGCGCAATGGCCACCGCATACGTCTCGCCTCCCGGAAGCCTCTGCGTGAACGCGATTGCGTCATCTTCCTCGCGCCACGCAAACGGATGCGCGTCCATCCGCACATCTTCCGGGCGGACAAGCTCCACGATAGCCACCCTGTCGGGCTTGGTTTTGTCGCAAAGGCGAACCGCCATCACATCGCGTCCGCGTTCAACGACCGTCTCCGCCTCTGGGTTCATCGTGGGGGAAGAGAGCGATTCGCGAAGCGTTCCCGTGCGCGTATCAACTTCCTGCCGCACAGGCGGGATGGCTGGCATCGACCAGCCCACCCCCTGCCAGAAACGCACCCGCAGAATCGCAGCGGAGAGGGAAAGCGTAAGCTTGTCGCCGCTATCGGGATGCTTGCGCATGGTCGGGCGTTCGACACCGCCGAGAAACGACACGGAATGCCATCGGCTGGTCGCCACTCGACCCATCACCTCGCCATGTTTCATGTATTCGCACGGCCATACCCGGGAATCGAAAACGTCATTGCGGTTTATGGTCCACTCAAGGCCGGCAGGGGCGTAGGCGACAACCCCGGTACGTCCATCCCCTGCAAAAAGGCCGTCCTGCCATATGCGCCCCGCCTTTTCGCGCACGAACAGGGTTGAAGCGCTCAATGCCGGCGGCGCGGCCAGGACGCACGCCACAATGAACCGCAACGCGCCGCCGCCCCTCATTTCCGCCATCCTTCCGGCAACTGGACGGAAACGGCTTCACCTTCGCGGCGCCAGCCTACCGTAAGCACATCGCCATCCACCGGAATCTTCAGCCTGCACCATGCGACGGGCGCATCTGCCGGAGGTCGCACATCAATGCGCCTGTTCGCGGAATCGATCGATTTGACGCCCACAAGATCGCGAATCACGAACACAGCGACATGGCTTGCGAAACCATGGCAGCAGCTGCCGTTGTCAGCGCTGTCGGCGTTCTCCCAGATCGTGCCGGTGCGATCTGCCATGTAGCCGAAGTACCCCTTCATCTCGGAAATCTCTTTGGCGACAAACCCCTCCCGCCCCAGCCA
>CAMPAA010000280.1 GCA_946631345.1 uncultured Verrucomicrobiota bacterium | reverse complement strand
TCCCAGTAGCGGCGACTGCTGGGACTCGCCGCCGGTCGCAATGGCCCAAAGGGCTGCAAAACAGATAATTGACTTTGACGCACAGATATGATACCTTACCCGCGCACATAAATAGAGGATCATGCACATGAACATAAAAAAGAGATTGTCTGGCGCAGCAGTGCTGGCTGCTGTCATGGCGAGCATCGCTGTGAAGGGCTTCACGGTCGACGCAGATTTGCCGGCGGGCAACATCGTGGTGGACGGCATAGACGGCGACACGGTGAATCTGCATCAGGATCTGCGCGATTCCGATCTGTGGTTCTACTGGGCGTTCCGCGTGAAGGGGGCGGCCGGGCGCACGGTGAAGTTCGAATTCACCGACAAGCGGTGGAACGGACCGGTCGGCGTGCGCGGGCCGGTAGTATCGACGGACGGCGGCAAGACGTTCTCATATTCGCTTGACGGAAAGAGCCGCACGGACGGCTTCACCTACAAGTTCGGGGCTGGCGAGGACGATGTGCTCTTCTACGAATGCCATCCGTATGTGCGCGCAAACTGGGATGCGTTCGTGGCGAAGCATTCCGCCGCGCTCGGAAAGAGCTTTGCGGTCGAGACGCTGTGCAGGTCGAGGAAGGGCGCTGACGTGCCGCGCGCGCGGTTCGGGTGCATCGGCGGCGACCAGAAGTTCCGCATTTTCATGTCCGCGCGGCACCATTGCAGTGAGACGATGGCGAGCTGGGTCTTGGAGGGTGTGGGTGAGGCTTTCCTTGCGGACGACGATCTTGGGCGCTGGCTGCGCGCGAACGTGGAGCTGATGATGGTGCCGTTTGTCGATTACGATGGCGCGCAGGCGGGCGACCAGGGGAAGGTGCGCAGGCCGCACGACCACAATCGCGACTACACGGAGTTCATCTATCCCGAGACGAAGGCGATTGCCGAGTGGATAGGGAACCATGCGCACGGACGGCTCGACGTGTTCATCGACGTGCATTGCCCGTGGGTGCGCGGCAAGTACAACGAGTGGCTGTACACGCCGTGGAAGGATCCCAGGTTCGTGCCGGACGCGACGATGGAGACGCGCTTCTCTCAGTTGCTCGAAATGCTCCAGTGCGGCACGATGCGCTACCGCGCGGCGGACGACCTGCCGTTTGGCAAGGAGTGGAACAACGGCAAGAACTACCACCAGGGCTGGAGCGCCGTCATATGGGCGGCAAACTCGGTGAAGGGTCTCAAGATAGCCCGCTCCTACGAAGTGCCGTTTGCGAACGCCAACGGCGCGGTAGTCACGCCGGAGACGTGCCGCGACCTTGGCCGCGATACCGCGAAGGTGTTCCGCGCGCTGCTGGCGGGGGATGCGCCGCAGGAGAGGGAGTGCGTTAGCGGCGTCTATCCGCATCTTGCGATGTACAACGACGAGGGCGAGTGCGGAACTGGCGCGGTGGTGCCGTGGGCCGGTGACCTGTGGGTGGTCACATACGGTCCGCACTGTCCGCTCGGCTCGTCCGACAAGCTCTACCGCATCAAGTCCGACCTGACGCGCGAGACGTTCGCGGGGTCGGTGGGCGGCACTCCGGCGAACCGCATGATCCACCGCGAGACGAACCAGCTGCTGATAGGGCCGTACGTGATCGATTCGACTGGCGGTGTGCGCGTGATTCCGCCGAAAAAGATGCCGGGTCGGCTTACTGGCGCGGCGCGGCATCTGACGGATCCTGCGGGCAAGGTGTACGTGGCCACGATGGAGACGGGGCTGTATGAACTTGACATGCGCACGCTCGCCGTAAACACGCTCATCCGCGAGAACGGCATGAACGATGGCGCGATAGCGGCACATTTGAAGAAGGTCGGCGCGCCGTGGCCGGCGGGCTGGGATTCCGCCCCGGTCACGCGGGTTCCGGGCTACCACGCCAAGGGCCTCGCAAGCGGTTTCGGTAGAGTGTTTGTCTCCAACAACGGCGAAAACACCCCGGAGGCGCGCAGGAATCCGTTCGTGCCGTCAGGCGTCCTCGCCTGGTGGAACAGTCCAGGAAGCGACTGGGCGACCATACGCCGCTGCCAGTTCACCGAGGTGACCACGCCGGACGGCATATACGGCAACGAACATCCCGATTCCAATCCGATCTGGGCGCTCGGCTGGGATGCGAAGAGCGTGATTCTCGGCGTGACGACGAACGGCGCGGAGTGGGCGTACTATCGGCTCCCCAAGGCGTCGCACGCATACGACGGCGCGCACGGATGGAACACGGAGTGGCCGCGCATCCGCGATGTGGGCTTCGGCGACGGAACGCTTCTCGCCACGATGCACGGCACGTTCTGGCGCTTCCCGCGCGGGTTCACTCCGGCGAATCCCGGCGGCATACGCCCGATATCCACGTATCTGAAGGTGATCGGAGACTTCTGCCGCTGGGGGGACAGGATCGTGTTCGGATGCGACGACCAGGCGAAGGACGAGTTCCTCGGCAAGCGGGGGCTCAAGAAGGACGCCCCGCGCTGCACGCGGTCGCAGAGCAACCTGTGGTTCGTGAGTCCTTATGAGCTGGCGTTGTTCGGTCCGCCGTCCGGTGAGGGGTACGTGTGGCTGAACGAGGACGTGAAGGCGGGCGATTTGTCGGAGCCGTACCTCCACGCCGGGTACGAGTCGATGCGCTTCAGCTTCACGGCGGCGGATGGCTCGGCGGTGCCGCACGCGCTAATCAGTGATGGAGACTGGGTGCGCGTCAAGTGCCTTGCGGACGCGAAGAAGGCGACGGCCTGTTTCAGGTACGGGCCTGCGAAGTGCTCCGTGCCTGCGCTCGACGGGGCGCATCCACATATCACCGTCACTGACGACGGCGGCAAGGAGTGGCGCTTCCCGAACGTGAACGGCGACACGAACGTGGTATGCCGCGAGATCGCCACCGAGCGCGACCTGCTCTATGCGGGCGGCGTTTGGTACGAGGTGCCGGCGGAGAATGCGGGCGGCTTTTCTGCGTTGCGCCCGATATCGCTGGCGGATGGACCGGTGAGGTCGCTGGACGGCGAACGCGGCATGATGCGCTTGAACGGCAAGGCAATGGTGATAGACGACCTTTGGAAGAACGGCACGGCGGCAAAAGCGTATTGGCTGTGGGAGTCGCAAAAAAAGCATTGAAAAAACCAATGAATTTGGTATCATCTGCCGTGTTTTCTTTTTAAGACCCACCAGTTCTCGAAAGGAGCGACAGAAATGCAGAGGAAAATCTACGCCGCCGCCGTTGCTACGGCGCTGGCTGCGGCTGGCCTCTTCATGAGGCCCAGATAGGCTCATGAATTTCTATGGAATAGAAACGGTTGTTTCGTACGGATCGAAGTTCACTTTTCTATTCCATAGAAATCCATCAGTCGTACGGATTGAAGATTGCGTTTCTATTCCATAGAAACGGTTGCGTCGTACGGATCGAAGAAAGCATTTCTATGGAATAGAAATTCTGGCACCGCTCTGGAAGGGCTGCGAAGCGGCTTTGAGCCTTTCAGGTTGCGCATACGCGCGACCACGAAAGCCCACGAACCCACAAGGCTCAATGGGTATCGGCCTGGTAAAACGCGCATCCTGCGCGTTTCTCCCGCAACCAACAAAA
>CAMPAA010000279.1 GCA_946631345.1 uncultured Verrucomicrobiota bacterium | reverse complement strand
AGATCCGCCTGGCGGACAAGAACGAGGCGGGCGTGGGCGAGCTTCAGGTGAAGGGCCCCAACGTCATGCTCGGCTACTACCACAACGAGGCCGCGACCAAGGAGGCCTTCGACGGCGAATGGCTCAAGACGGGCGACCTCGCGTCGATGGACGAGGACGGCTTCATCACAATCCGCGGGCGCAAGAAGGCTCTCATCGTGAACCGCGAAGGGAAGAACATCTACCCGGAAGAGGTCGAGAACGTCATCGCCGGCGATCCGCTCATAGCGGACTGCGTGGTGATCGGCTACCGCGTAGGCGGCGACCCGGGCGAACACGTGGGGGTGATAGTCCATCCCGACGAGGACGCGCTCACGGCGCGCAATGGCGGCACCCCGATGTCGTGGACTGAGATGGAGCGCGTGGCGCGCTTCGGCATCCGCACCCGCTGCCAGAAGCTGGCGGACTACAAGCGCCCGCGCAAGATTCTCGTCCTGCACGAGGCGCTTGAGCGCACATCCATCCAGAAGGTGCGCCGTGTGGCGTACAAGGGGATGCTGGACGAATGAACCTGCTTGTGTCCAAGCGGTCGTGGCTTCTGGCGCCGGCCGTGTTCATCCTTGCCGTATGCGCGCTTGCCGCCACATGGGCGGCGATGGAGCCGCAGGCGCTCCGGGCGGCGTTCGATGCTGACGGCAGGTCGTTCTTCGAGACGCTCACGCTCCCGTTCTATGCGCTGATAGTGCCGCTGGTGTGGCTTTGCTGCCCGTTCGCCGGGTCCGCAAGGCGCAAGGCGCTTCTCTGCCTTGGGGTGTCGTGCGTGGCGGCGATGGCGGTGGTGAAGGAGCTTGACCTGCACGTCGCCGCGATGAACGCGCTCTACCCCGACATCGTGGCAAACTTCAAGGGCACGCCGTTCAAGATGCGGTTCCTGAAGGGCTCCGGCATACCGATCGGGGCGAAGGCACTGGCGCTTGCGTACTTCGCGCTGTTCTTCGGCGTGTTCGCGGCCATGCTCGCGTACTTCTTCGCGCGGCTGGTGAAGGGCTTCCTCCGGCTTCATCCCGTTGCCTGGACGATGTGCTTCTTCGGCGGTTCTGGCGTGATGGTGCAGGTGTTCGACCGGCTGCCGGCATGGTACCGCCATGCGAACGGGCTGGCGAAGTCCGACCTCGCGGATTCGTTCACGGCGTTCTGCACGGCGTTCGAGGAGGGCGGCGAAATACTCATCGCGGCGTTTGCGCTTCTTGCGATACTGCAGGCGCACGCGATCTACGTGCGCGACAGTCCTCCGCCGGAGTTTGCCGAACTGTGATCGACCGCGCCGCGCCAAGTCCCGTTTTGGTGTATAATACGCGGGCATGAAAAAGGTTATCGCAGTCTCAGCGCATCCATTCCGCGACTGGTGCCCTCCCGGACGGGTGTTCGGCATTCAGGCAGGCGCGCTCGCCACCCGGCTCAAGCGGATAGGCGTGAAGTCCGTCACCATCGGGCTGTCCGGCGGACTCGACTCCACGCTATGTCTGCTTGTCGCCGTAGAGGCGTTCAGGCGGCTACGGCTGCCGAAGGGCGGCATAAGGGTGTACACCATGCCCGGATTCGGCACCACGAGGCGCACGAAGGGCAACGCTGGGCTGCTCTGCGAAGGGCTTGGGCTCAAGCTTGAGACCATCGACATAACAAAGTCCTGCCTGCAGCACTTCAAGGATATCGGCCACGACCCCGGGAAGCATGACGTCACCTTCGAGAACGCCCAGGCGCGCATGCGCACGCTCATCCTGATGGACAAGGCGAACCAGACGGGCGGCATCGTGCTCGGCACCGGCGACATGAGCGAGATCGCGCTGGGCTGGTGCACGTACAACGGCGACCACATGAGCATGTTCGGCGTGAACGCGGGGGTGCCGAAGACCACGGTGCGCGACGTATGCCGCTGGTGGGCCGAAAGCGCGAACGGCGGAGCGCGGATGCGCAAGGCCGCCGCGGCCGTGCTCGACATACTCGACACCCCGGTCAGCCCGGAGCTGCTGCCGGCGAAGAAGGGGAAGATAGCGCAGAAGACGGAAGAGCGCATAGGCCCATACGAGCTGCACGACTTCTTCATCTGGCGCGCGCTCGTATGCGGCGAAAGGCGAAGGGCCATGCGCGCGGCGGCGAAACGCGCGTTCAGGGGCGTGTACGGCGAGGATGAGATCGACCGGTGGCTCGAGGTGTTCTGCCGCAGGCTCGTGACGCAGGCGTTCAAGCGCAACTGCGCGCCGGACGGCATCAAGGTGTTCCCGGCGTATTTCGGCCCGGAAGACTGGCACATCCCGTCCGATATGGCATATGCAGGAGACATACCATGCTCAAGAAAGCGTTCGTGAACGGCGAGGAGATTCCGCGCGAGGCGGTGCAGCACGAGTTTGAGCGGCTGGCGAGGCTCTACTCGGAGAACGGCATGCCGGCGGACGAGCTCAAGCGCAACGTGGAGCGGCTTCTCTCGCAGGCCCAGGAGCAGGCCATCGGCGCCAAGCTGCTGCTGCTGCGCGCAAGGGAGCTCGGCCTTTCCCCGGACGAGCTGGTGGCGAAGACCTGCTCCGGCACGCCGGACCCCGGCGAGGCCGAGATGGAGGAGTTCTACCGCGCAAACAAGGCGACGTTCGGCGATGCGGAGTTCGTGCAGGTGCAGACTAAGATACGCGAGTTTCTGCGCCACGCCGCCCGGGGCAAGGTGCTGGCGGCGTTCATCGCAGAACTGCGCGAAAAGGCCAAGGTGGAGTATCGCGACGCCTGAGCGGCGGATGTGCGGCGCATGGTCTGGACTGCGTTAGACTTCGAGACCACGGGATCCGTCAAGGGATGGCCCAACGAGCCCTGGCAGCTTGGCCTGGTGCAGATCGAGGATGGCGTGGTGCTCCCCGATACTAAGTGGGAGACGCTGTTCCATGTGGGCGAGAGGCCGTTCTCGCCGCGAGCCGTTGGACGTTACGCCGAAATCCGAGACGAGCTGGCGCGCGCGCCGGAGCCGATGGCGCTCTGGCCGGAGCTGTCGGCGCGGCTCTCAGGGATGCCACTCATCGCGCACAACTGCGCCACCGAACGCACGGTGCTTACGAAACTTGCGCCGATGACAAGGTTCGGCCCGTGGATCGACACGCTCGTATATGCGCGGGCGCGCTATCCGAAACTGCCGTCCCATACGCTTGGCGACCTTGTGGAGGCGTTTGGCCTTGCCGGGGAGGTCGATTGCCTGTGTCCGGGCCGCACCTGGCACGATGCGCTGTACGACGCCTGCGCCTGCGCGGTGCTGGCGGCGCGGTTCATGTCCGAAGGCGGCCCGTTCTGACGCCCTCGCCGCCGTCCTGCACGATGCGGCTCCTCGGCGTGGAAGCCCCCCCTTGACGGTTCCTAAAGACCTTCCTAACGGCCCGGAAAATATCCGTGACGGTTCCTCTCGACCCGCCTGACGCACCCGGCACCCTGACATCCATGCATCCTTGAAGCAAACATCCATGTATGTTTGGTGTGAACATCCATGGATACTTTGGGTAAACATCCATGGATACTTGATGCAAGGAACCATGGATGTTTTGTCCGGGTATGCATGCATGGTAGGGTCTGCGCTCCGTAT
>CAMPAA010000278.1 GCA_946631345.1 uncultured Verrucomicrobiota bacterium | reverse complement strand
AAGAAGTGGCGCGAGGCGTTCACGCGCTGATCGACTCGGGCGAAACCCCGCCGCCCTCCTTCGGCAAGTGGTGCGCCTCCTGCTCGCTCGTCGAGGAGTGCCGGCCGAAGCTCGTCGCCTCGCATCGCTCCGCCCGTGCTTGGCTGGAAAGAGAAATGGAGGCTGTAAAACCATGAAGAAGATACCAACACTTTTCAGGCGCACATTTGACGCCAATCACCGTAAGGGCATCGAAAACGAGGTGACTCCCGGTATGGAATGGGTCCTTGACGGCGAGGGGATTGCCACGGTCAAGTTCGATGGGACTTGCTGCGCCATCATTGACGGCAGGTTCTACCGCCGATATGACGCGAAGAAAGGCAAGACTCCGCCCGAAGGGGCAGTCCCCTGCTGCGACCCCGATCCGATCACGGGCCATTGGCCGCACTGGCTCCAGTGCGATCCGGAGAATGCGGCGGACAACTGGCACCTCGCCGCATATTTCAATTCGGGCGGCGTCAATCTGCAAGACGGGACATACGAGGCGATCGGGCCGCATTTTCAAAGCAATCCGTATTCACTCGAACACGACATCCTCGTTCAACATGGGCGGGAAATCGTGAAGGATGTGGTTCGCTCCTTTGATGGTATCCGCGATTATCTCCGCGACCACGAAATAGAGGGCCTCGTCTTCTGGCGAGACGGCGAGCCGCAGTGCAAGATCAAACGTTCCGACTTCGGCTTCCCCTGGCCAAGCGTCAAGCAAGAAAACAGGGAGAACAACACAGAGGAGTAGCTATGTTCCCATTCCCATACCCTAGGTCCTACATTGATTGCGAGGTGCCACTTCTGCCAGATGGAACGCGGCTTGAGCGCACTGGCTCACAACTGAGGAACAATTCAATCGGGTCGCAGCTGAATATGAAGAGCGAAAGAAAATGCTTCCGGCAGGCATCGACTACGCCGATATTCCTTACAGACCGCTCATAGCGCAACAAATGAAGAGAATCCCCAGACATGAAGACAGGGTTGCGGCGCTGCACGGATACTTTTCGCGGATTAACGAAAACT
Source organism: uncultured Verrucomicrobiota bacterium (assembly GCA_946631345.1). Taxonomy (GTDB): domain Bacteria; phylum Verrucomicrobiota; class Kiritimatiellia; order RFP12; family UBA1067; genus UBA1731. Next base: position 2,558 of record CAMPAA010000278.1, on the reverse strand, counting down.
TGGGAAAATAACAGGAACGGATACGCGAACAGATGTGAGGATTATGTTACAAGGAGACCTGACATGCACAACGATGACGATACGCGACCATGGATTACAATCTTTTCCGATTCGCCACGCGCGTTCGCGTGGTTTCTCCCGCCTTGCAACGAGTCGGAGCTTGATTCATTTGTGGGACCATGTTGTGGTCATTTATATCCCAAAGAATGCCGTGGTGCATTTGCGGACGAGGAATTGCCGCCGTGGATCGTAATGCGTTTCTGCGCATGGATGGACAAATGGGATGAATTTGACAGAAATGGCAGAATGAGCGATGACGAATCCAATATCACGGATGAGGAGCAGGCAATCGATGACGAAGGTATTGAATTGACACGAGAACTGAAGGAGCTGTATGGAGACAAATATCGTTTCCGGTATTCATTTGCATGGCGCTTTGGCCCGAAGGATTGGGTAGTCGTATGAATGGTAAAGCCCAAAATTTAGCCCGGCCGGTTACTTTCCGGTCCAGGGAAGGTAGTTTAATCGGCAATGCCGTTAAATCACTGGCAAAGGTGTTGGGCGTTGAATGGCGAACTGCCCCTGAGTACCCTCTCCCGCCATCCGCATCAGTGGTTCTTGTTGCACCCACAGACGACCCGGTAGTTCTAGAGGAGCTTTCCTCCAAATGTGGGGTTTGGGATGTCAAGACCATGACTGCATGCTCCTGCTATGAACTGGTGCCTGACAAAAGTTGTCAGGACGCAGATCAATCAGTTGATGACGGCGAGACCTTGACGGATTGGATATTGACTGAATACTTCTGGTACGGACGTAATGTATTTTGTTTTGAAGGGCCGGATAACATTTCCAAATCAGACCTTGTAAAATTTGAGACGGCGCTTGCCTCGGTACTCGCAGAGCTCGCCAAATGCTTGGAAGAGAGCGGCAAATCTGGGAAGGCCGAAGCATGATACTTGACAAGGCAGGGGGAAAGTTCTTTTCCGAACTCGCTCCAGACTTCTACGAGGTTTAGCCACGGCATGGACTACTACTTTTGGAATAAATGACCATGCAACGACGTTCCAATCAATACAAAAGAGCCTTTTTTTACGCCAATTCGGAGCGGCCGGATTCCGGCCCACCCTCCCTTTACAAGCGCGTCAAGCAGGTTCTTTCAGCTCCAAGGCTTCTCGCCATCAAGCCAGAGCGACTTGCCAACCTTGCAAAAACATGGCCCATGACCCAAGAGGAAATGGAGCAAGTCGTGCACTTCGATTCAGCCGATTGGACTCTCTTCAAAGTCGAGGTGCGTCTCGACACGGGCAAGTTCATTTGTTCGACATGGTACAGGTGGATTGGGGAAAAATGTTTCTTCGTCGATATCGGGTTCGGGGACAAGATTGAACGTGTCCAATGGGCGCGCAGCGACTATATTGATGATATCCGAATGTGGTGCGACAATGACAACAAAGAGGTTGTGGAGTTTGTCGAGAGCGTGAATGCTTCGCTCCTTGCCGACAACGCGTCGTTCTTGCCGCCAGTCCGTTCGGACACATCGGGGTAAAATCATGAAAAAGCTCCTCAACATCCTCTATGTCCAGTCGCAGGGCTCGTATCTCCGGCAGGAGGGCGAGACGGTCGTGGTGGAGCGGGAGCGCGCCGTCGTCGCGCGAATCCCGATCCACACGCTCTCGGGCATCGTCTGCTTCGGCAACGTGCTGTGCAGCCCGTTTCTACTTGGCCTGTGCGGTGAACGCGGCGTCCATGTGAGCTTTCTGTCGGAACACGGGCGCTTCCTTGCCCGCGTCGAAGGACCGGTTTCGGGAAACGTGCTTCTGCGCGTTGCTCAGATGAAGGCGGCGCAGGATGCCGGGCATACCCGAGACATCGCGGCAAGTTGCGTCGCTGGGAAGATCATCAACACACGGACAATCCTTCAACGGCGCCTCCGCGATCACGGAGACGATGACGCTTGCAGCCAGGCCGTCACGGGCCTTGCAGCCCTCGTGCATACGCTCCGCAATGCCTCTACAACGGACGAGGTGCGCGGAGTCGAGGGCGAGGCGGCTGCACGCTACTTCGAGGTCTTCAATTCGCTTCTCGTCGCCCAGCGCGATACTTTCGCCATCCAAAACCGCAACCGCCGTCCGCCGCTCGACCCGATGAACGCGCTACTCTCGTTCCTCTACACGCTTCTGGCGCACGACTGCGTCGGGGCGCTCGAAAGCGTCGGCCTCGACCCGCAGATCGGCTTCCTGCATGCCCTGCGTCCCGGACGCCCAAGCCTCGCGCTCGACCTCATGGAGGAATTCCGCGCACCCCTCGCCGACCGCATGGCGCTATCGCTCGTCAACCTGCAACAGCTCGGCCCGAAGGACTTCAAGGTCTCCGAATCCGGCGCCGTCGAGATGTCGGAGGCGGCGCGCAAGACCGTCCTTCTGGCATGGCAGAAGAAGAAACAGGAGACGATACTCCATCCCTTCCTCGGCGAGAAGGTCGAAATCGGGCTTCTTCCTTACGTCCAGGCGCTCCTGCTCGCACGCCTCCTGCGCGGCGACCTCGACGCCTATCCGCCA
>CAMPAA010000277.1 GCA_946631345.1 uncultured Verrucomicrobiota bacterium | reverse complement strand
TGGGGCAAGAGACGGGGTACGATCCCGCAACCCTCAGATCCACAATCTGATGCTCTACCAATTGAGCTACTCTCGCCATTGAGGGGTAAAACGGTGCGTAGTATATCAAAAACCGCCCGCCATGACAACCACCCTCTCGACAAAAACTTGTCGCAGCTTCATGTCCGGCACAAAAGACGGCAGCCAGCGCGTTTTTGCGTCACTCCCACTCTATTGTGGCCGGCGGCTTGGGCGTTATGTCCCAGACCACGCGGTTGACGCCCTTCACGGATGTGGCGATCTTCTCGGCGACTTTCGTGACGAACTTGAACGGCAGCTCCACTATGCCGGCCTTCACGAACTGCGAGGTGGATATCGCGCGGATTGCGATCACGTATCCGAACGTGCGCGCGCCGTTCTTCACGCCGACGGACTTGACGTTCGTCATGATTGCGAAGAACTGCTGAGCCTTCCTGTCGAGCTTGGCCTTCGCCATCTCGTCGCGGAAGATGAAATCCGCCTTGCGGAGGATGTCGAGCTTCTCCTTGGTGAGTTCGCCGAGGCAGCGCACCGCCAGACCGGGGCCTGGGAACGGCTGGCGCTGGACCATGAAGTCCGGGATGCCGAGCGCCTTGCCGACGGCGCGCACCTCGTCCTTGTACAGGTACTTCACAGGCTCCACGAGCCCCTCAAAGCCGATGTCCTTGGGAAGACCGCCCACGTTGTGGTGCGCTTTCACCGCCTTGTGCCCGCCCACGCCGGACTCTATGATGTCCGGATAGATCGTGCCCTGCCCGAGGAACTCAATCCTGCCGAGCTTCTTCGCCTCCTCCTCGAACACGCGGATGAACTCCCCGCCGATGCATTTGCGCTTAAGCTCGGGGTCGGTGATTCCCTTCGCCTTGGCAAGGAAACGCGCCTCGGCGTCGATCTGGATGAGGTTGATGCCGAACTTCCCCTTGAAGACCTTCTTGACCTCCTTGGCCTCGTTGAGGCGCATACAGCCGTGATCCACGAACACGCATGTAAGGTTCTTGCCGATAGCCTTGTGCAGCAGCACTGCGCAGACGGAGGAATCCACGCCGCCCGACATGGCGAGCAGCACCTTCTTGTCGCCGACCTGCGCGCGGATGGCTTCGATCTCGTTCTTGATGTATGCCTTTACGTTCAGCTTCTTGCCTACCTTCGCAAGGCGTTCCTTTTCGGCCTGGTTCATCGTGTCAGTTCCTTTCATGTTCCGTTGAATGCGGCTTCTCCGCCGTTGCCCGCATATTATACCACAAGTCGGCGCTTCCAGCCCATGCCCATCGCAGCCATGGCAGCGAAGTACGTTGTGCAGCCCACCGCTATGGCGACAGCGAGCGAGAGCACGGGCGGCAGATGCACGGCGAGCTTCACTGCGGCTATCGCCGCAGCCATCACCGCCGAGCCGAGAAGCATCTTGCTGACAGGCGCGACAAGGCGGCGGAGGCCGAGCGAACCGTTCCGACGCCTGGCCGAGCGCGCAAGCAGCACGCAGCCGCACGCAGCGCACGCGGTCGTGGACGCCGCAAGGCCCACATGGCGCCACTCGACCGGAAGGCAGACCACGGCGAGGATGTTCAGCGCAGCGTTCAGGCATACGGTGCACACAGAGATGCGAAGCGGCGTCTTCATGTCGTTCTGCGCCTGGAACCACGGCACGAGAGACTTCTGGAGACCGAAGAACCCAAGACCGACAGCATATACGGCGACAGCACGCGACACGCGCATGACGGCGGCAGCGTCGAACGCTCCGCCACGGTAGATAACGGTTGTCACCTCGGGCGCAAGCACGCCCAGACCGACGGCGGCAGGCACCATGACGAAAAGCATCTGTCTCGACGATGCAACGAAAGCCTCGCGTGCACCCTCAACGTCGCCCTTCGCGAACAGTCCGGCGAACGTAGGCAGAAGCACAGTCCCGAAAGCAACGCCGATCACGCCGAGCGGGAGATCCATCAGGCGCTCCGCATACCCGATCACGCCCGCCGCCCAAGGAGCCGCCACCTGGCCAAGCACCTGGTCGAGCATGTAGTTTATCTGCACTGCGCCCGCACCTACGGCGGCGATGGCGGTGTTCCGCCACACCAGACGCACCTTGGCGTCCGCCCAGCCGGAGAACGTCAGTCCCGGCGTTATCCCCGCACGGTGCATGCACCAGAGCATGAACGCCATCTGCACGGCGCCGGCGACGAGGATAGCCATCGCGACACGGTGGATGCGCTGGTCAAGCCGCAGCTCCGGATGGAAGCAAATCCACACAAGCATCCCGATCCAGAACACGTTCAAAAGGCAAGGCATGGCGCTTGCCGCCCTGAAGCGCCCCATCGCGTTCAGCACGCCCATGCCGAACGCCGCCCCGCAGATGAATATCATGTACGGCAGGAGGGTCTTTACGAGACGCACCGTAAGAAGCGCGCGCCCCGACATCTCAAGCCCGGCACGGAAGTGAACGGCCGTCTCGAGGCCGACGAACACAAGCGCTACGATTGCGCCAAGCATCAAGAACGACATGGTCATCACCGCACGCGCGAGCCGGCGCGCCCTCTCGATGGCCTTCGCCTCAACCTCGCCCTTGAACACCGGCACGAACGCCGCCGTAAGCGCGCCCTCCCCGAAGAGCTTGCGCGCCATGTTGGGGATCGCGAACGCCAGCGTGAACGCGCTCTGCTCCACGCCCGCCCCGATGAAGCGGCTCTGGAGCATCTCGCGCACCAGCCCGAGCACGCGCGAAAGCGCCGTGAAGGCTCCGACGGTCGCCGTGTTCCTCAGGATGCGGTTCATCGCCGCCGTCAGAACTCTAGCGCCTCGTACATCATTTCGAGGAACTCGGCGTAGGTCATGCGCCTCTGTTCCATCGAATCGCGTTCGCGCACGGTGAACGTGCCATCCTGCACGGTCTGCCCGTCAACGGTGATGCACCACGGAGTGCCCGCCTCGTCCTGCCGGCGGTAGCGCCTACCGATGGCACCGGAGACGTCCCACATCACGTTCACCTTCTTGCGCAGCTTGCCGAAGATCTCGCGTGCGATGCGGTCCTGGTCGGGATCCTTCTTCACGAGCGGGAATATCGCCACCTTGATCGGCGCGGCCTTGGGAGAGAAGTGCAGCACTGTGCGCACATCCTCCTTGCCATTCTCGTCGGTGAGCTTCTGCTCCTCGTACGCCTCGCACAGCAGCGCGAGCATGAGACGGTCTACGCCGGCGGAGGGCTCGATGACATGGGGCACGTACTTGCCGTCGAAGAGGTTCCTGCAGAACGCCTCCGCCGCCGCGGCATCCTTCCCGCGCGCCGTCCAGTCGCGCTGAACCTTCTCGATGAAGGCGGCGCGGGCGGATTCGTCCATCTTCTTGGCCGCCTGCTTGAGGGGATCGTCGAACACCATCTGGCTTTCGCCGGAGTGCTTCTGGTGCTGCGTGAGGTCGAAGTCGCTGCGCGCGGCGATGCCCTCCAGCTCCTGGCGGCCGAACGGGAAGTCGTACTCGATATCCACGCACGCTCTGGCGTAGTGGGCTAGCTCGTCCGGCTTCTGCCAGTACTCCACGAACCGGCTCGGCGGCAGACCCATCGCGGTTAGGAACTTCTTGCGCTGCTCCACCCAGTACTTGTG
>CAMPAA010000276.1 GCA_946631345.1 uncultured Verrucomicrobiota bacterium | reverse complement strand
GTTTCACGGCGTGGAACTTGCAGGGTGTGTCCCTTGGGGCTTATCCTGCCAACTGCCGCGCCGTGCGCTTCATGCGCCACAGCCCAAATGCCGCCGCGTGGGGACACACCCTTACTTGCTTCTGCGCATCATCGCGCCGCCTTTCCGCTCATGCCTTGAACCACCCCTCCATCGGTTTTGCCCTCACCTTCCGGATTGCCAAACCATAGCTTTAACGCAGGCTGGCTTCATGGGCGCAAGGGCCAGTCCCTTCACTGTTCCCACCAACGGGACAGTCCCTCGCGTCACACTTGCCAAGAAAGTATCAATTGCCATTTGTACACAGCAAGAGGCAAGCCGCAATCTTGCTGATTGGCTCACCCAAGGCAATAAGACCCTTAATGAGGTTATCCATCGTGCTGGTGTCTGGATTGTTTAGCATCCGCGCCACACCGGATTGCCGAGTCCCGACACGCCGCGCCAGTTCCGCCTGAGTTATGCCCTTTGCCTTGCGCACCCTTTCGAGTTCCTGCGCAAGCGCCACGCGCATATCCACAATCTGAGCCTCCTCCTTGGAAAGCCCAAGCCAATCTGCAGAATCGGCGACCCTGTAGCCTCTGGACTCAAGAACCTTCTTCTTCGCTTCTGTCATTTCAAACTCCTTTCGTTAGCGCATCATAGTCGCGCAGCCTTTGTTTGCACACGTCAATGACCGACTTGGGCGTGGCTTGGGTCTTCTTTGCGAAAACCTCCGCAATCAACACCGCATCGGCATCGACACGATATACGATTCTCCATGTCTTGTTCGCATCCACAATGCGCAGTTCGGCGCACCGTGCGCCAATCGTCGACATAGGACGCGAAATCGGCATGGATAGCGTCATGCCACGCTGCAACTTCCGCAGACACATCCCCGCCTCAATCCGTGCCGCAGCACTAAACGGAGGCGTTTTTATATCGCCATGCAGAATCACAAGTGGCTTTGATGTCACATCCATTGTGTTCATGGCGCGTAATTATACCAAATTTGTTATGTCGATGCAACGGAGCAGAACTGAAGGATTGGCAACACGCAGGACACGGCTCAGGCACTACCTACAGCACGGGGCGCGGCAGATTCGCCGCGCCCCGCGTTTCATGCGCCACAGCCCAAATGCCGCCGCGTGGAGACCCTTACTTGTTCCAATTTTCAGCCGGCCGGCTACACACCTCGATTTTTCATGGTATCGCTTGTCGTTAATGAACAGCGACCGCAGATAGACGAACAGATTTCATTAAAACAGCAGAAGCCATTTCCACGCGGGCACGATCCGAACGCCGTCCGACTCATCCTCGTCATCCCATGTCACGATCATGCAGTCACTTATCCCCGTTGCATCACGTGCAAGCTTCAGCGCTTTCATTTCTCGCTGGAACGTCTTCTCGTCCGCCATCGCATACGACACCTGAACGAGTCGTTCTTCGTGCGAAACAGCGTCGTGAACATGGAAATCCACCTCTGTTCCGTCCCTGTTGACGACATATGAGACTCTTCCGCCGTTTCGCCGCAACGCCATGTACACGATATTCTCCAGCATCCACCCGCGTTCGGCATCGTTCTTCACGCACATTGCATGAATGAGACCGGAGTCTATAAGATAGTACTTGTCGGGATTCACCCTCTTGACCGCAAGCGAATCCGAGAACACGGAAACCGGATAGGCAAGATATGCATCCCTGAACCAGTCGAGATAGTCGGCCACGCTCTCTCGGTTCGCCGGAACAGAAAGATTCTTGAGTACGCCAGATATGCTCCGCGTGGATGTCTTGCGCGCATAGTTGTGGAAAAGATACTCCAGCGTATATTTGAGAGATTGAAAACTCGCCACGGAATGACGTTCGATGATGTCACGGTACAGAACGGCGTCCACATACTCCTGCAGCATCGACGCCCTCATGCCGTCAGATACGTCCTGCACGTCGGGGAATCCCCCCTTTTCCATGTAGTCCGCCATCGCCTTGCGAAGAAGTCCCTTCTCCCGCGCCGTGAAGCCCGAACGCGGGACCTTGGAGAACACCCCGTTGAATCGCAGGAACTCCGAAAACGACAGGGGAAACACCTCTATAGGCAGCGATCTACCGCGCATCTGCGTTGCCATCTCTTCCGAAAGCATCTTTGAGGACGACCCTGTTAGGCAAAGCTGGACTTTTGGCGAATCGACAAGCCTACGGGCATAGGACTCCCAGCCCTTGACGTTCTGAATCTCGTCTAGAAAATACCAGACCTTGTCATCCGCAAACTCAGGCTGAAGCTCGGCGTGAATCTCGCCGATCAGGTGCAGATCATCGAGCGTCAGATGTGACAGACGTTCATCATCGAAGTTGACATGGATGATTCGTCCGAGAGGAATTCCTTCTGAAACGAGACGGCTCATACGCTCGTATGTGACAAATGTCTTGCCCGTACGACGCATGCCCTTGACGACAGTTGATGCTCGCAGCTTTTCAGCATACTCAACGTCGCGCGGAACGATTCCAGCAGGAATTCCGTCGTGGTAAAACTCGCGCATTACAGATGTAAGTCTCTCTTTCATGAAATGTCCCTCCTTGTCCCTCTGACCGCACATTGTATCACATCCCGCCGAAATTGGAAAGTCCGGCTTGCCATTTCTCTGGCTATTTGGCAGCAGAAAGCAGCCATACTGTTTTCGCCCCGCCATTTCCCATGACAATCAAATCGCACGAATAATATCATGTCATATGCGAAACGCAAGGCCCCTATTGCCTCCATTTAACAATGTCCCATCCTTGCGCGTCACGGCGCCGCCGCGCCCTGCGTTTCTTGCGACGATGTTCCTCGCGTCACACAGCAGACATTCCGTCGTCGGCTCCGGCCATCTTCGCTACGACATGCGAAAACATCTTACACTCAATCCTATCAGACCCGAGCTTGTTGAATCCCAGATACCGCCCATTGCCACTGAATTATGCAAAAGCTATTTTTTGCGCCGAACGGAATGCCGGTGCGGGTATGTCGTTGCCAAACGAAACGGACACCGTGAAATCACGGTGAAAACTCTTCCGGAAACTGTTAATCTTTCGCATGGAGGATGCGGAACGCATGATGGACTCCACCAGTTCCAGCACTGCGTATTTGGCCTTCTCAGAATCAACCTCAGCCCGCAGTTCGGGATCTTCCATCGCCATGTCCATGTCGGCCTTGGTCGCCGCCATGCTTCTTCTCATTTCTTCTGTTATTCTCATGTCGAACCTCCAAGAAGTTCATCCCTGATTCTCAGGGCTGTTTCAAGTTCTCGCTGTGGAATCTTCTTTGTTCGTTTTGCATAGCCGTGCAGAACGAGCACAAGATCGCCAACCTCATAGCAATAGAACAGGCGTTCATTGCCTGGCGTAAGAATCCGTATGGCAAAAAGGTTGTCAAAGCCATCAACCTTTTCCGCCGTGGGATAGCGAAGATAGCCAACCTCGGCAAGCAACTGTCGGGCAAAACGATACTTGCGCTGCGAGACGGCGGACATGCCGTCCACAAACGCTTTCACCGCATCTGTTTCATATATGCTTTTCTTCACCATTTCCTTGTTGTAATCCCCGTATCAGCACACCGCCTCAACGAAAACGACAACATTATACCATAAGACCTCACAAAC
>CAMPAA010000275.1 GCA_946631345.1 uncultured Verrucomicrobiota bacterium | reverse complement strand
GGGAAATCCGCACGTACGGTTTGATGAGGGGGAAGTCGCATCGGCGGCAACGCCGAGGCGTGGGTCTCTACTCTACAAAGCAACAACACAAACCTTGCGCTTAGTCGCGGCAATCGCGCTGGCGTTCGCGGCAATGACTGCGGCGGCGGCGGATCCGGTAGTGAAGGTGATCGACTCTTACAGCAAGGGCGACGCCTACTATGTGGAGTACACCATTAACGGCACAAAATTCCGAAGCGATAAAACGGGCTATCTCATCAATCAGAAGGCGTGGAAGTACATGTCCGACGATGACAGGATGAAGACCGTCAAGGCAGTTACATATGTATGGGATGCCAGGCAGGAGCAGTTCGGCGACCTCGCATTTGAGATGGGGCGGTGGTATGACGAGAAGATGGGTTGGACGGAAGCCGCAGCGACATTGCAGGAAAGACTCGTAAAGAAGTACCATCCCGAACTCTGGGACCGCTTCAGCCCCGGCAAGGTCGAAGAATACGTCCGCGACCACGTCAGACCGGATGGAGTGCCGGAGGACGAGGGTTATTCCAACTATCCCGACCTGTGGCTCAAGAATAGGGCGATGAACGCTCTTTTTGATATGGCGACATCCGTTTACAATACGCTTGGTCCTGCTGAATACCGCCGCACCGAGGCGGCGGTCAAATCGACATCCGGCGACTTGATCCAGCTTATCTGCGACAGGGTGCTTGTGCCGAACATCACGCCATCGGGAATGTTGTCGGGAATAGAAGCAATACCCTCCAAGATATTAGGTTCCGTATTCGATATGGCTAATACCCTCAGCGGTGCGCAGGACAAGCTTGTCGAGAAGGTGGTAGGGGAGCGCACGACGGCGGCAAAGGCGCGGCTCGTCATTGACAACGCCAACAGCGCGATAGCCGTCAACAAGAATATCATCAAGACCTGCATGAACGGGGTGCAGAGCCTGCGTGCTGATATTGAGAGAGAGTATCCCGCGCTCAAGGAGGCGCACGAGAAGCGGGAGAAGGAAGTCATTGATGCGTATGATGCCAAACTATCAGCGGCGCGAGGGGATGGGGAAGACATATCTTGCGCATATGTAGAAGGAGACCGTAGATATCAAGAGCTGTATAATGCGTGGGTGTCAGCGAAGGATCACTACTTTAAGGTTTGTGCTGAGACAAGTAGCGATCCTTCCGGCGAAGCGAATCAACGGCGGGAACAGGCAGAGAAGAAGATGGATGAAGCGGAAAGGACCTTTTATTATTACAAGGCATCTCTTGAGGAATGGGTCACAAGTGCTTGGAAAAGCTATACTGCCAAATATCTTGGATCGTATACCACATACAAACAGACGAATGAATTGGGCGGATTGATCGGTGAGCGCATCAGGGAATTGAAAAAGCTTATATCTGAGACCCCAACCATTGAAAACGACGAGGGGGCATCTGGGTTGGCGCACAGCATTCTCTGGGGATGGAGCTGGCCTGCGTTTGAAAAGATTTCGCAGAGCGATGTGTCTGCAGCAGAGTCAATAATCAAGCAATACATTGTCGATACCAAAAAGTGGCGTAAGAAACGACAGGAGTTCTTTGCCGCATCGTTCTCTGTCCTCAGCGAGGCGTACCACGAATACGTTTCTATCGTGAAAATGCCGGTTGGTCTAAGCAATGACTATGATTATGAGAATGATTGGTGGACGGGCGTGGCCAAACGATTTCTTGATGCATTTGCAGCAGGTCGTGGGGTGTCCTTTAGCACTGATATAGAGCAGCATCTGGCGTCATGTACCGGGCCGGAGGAGCATTACAGCGAAGACGATGAACCACAGTACAAGCTGTACGAGATTAGGCTCAACGACTTCCTTGCGGCGTACGGCGAATATGCCAAACGGCAGAAGGAAAAGCAAGATTTCGTTGACGAGTGGCAGGCTGTCCTCGATCAGCTGGCTACGACATTCAAGAACAAGCAGCATGAATTTGATGTGTATGGTTCAACGCTTCCGATCTACATCACCGAGCAGAACATAGGCGGCAACAGTCTTGTCATTCTTAACGAGAACAGTACTCTCGGCAAGGAGTTCCTGCCGCCGAACGGCACGGCGGACGCGGCAAAGGCGAACGCATATCGCCAAGAGCTTGATTCGTATGTTGCCAAACGGGATGAGCTCTATGTCGATCTGAAGGTTGCAGAGAACAATCTTGATATCGCACAAAAGTACATGTCAAAAATGTATTCGTCAAACGGTGGTGCCATCAAGTCGCAGAAGAAGGTTGCGGTCAAGAAAGCCGCCAAGAGTGAATCGTCAACTGCGGCTGCCGAGAACGTGGCCAAGTTGATGGTGCTGTGGCGGGATTTCAACAACCGCAATGTGTCCTTCATGCATGAGGTGGAATACATGCTCGATCTCTACGAGAACGAGGAATCCTACAAGACGCAGATACTCGGCGAGTACGCGCAGGTAGGCGAGGGCTGGCAGGGAATGGCCCAGAAGGAAATTCCCGATCCTTTCCTCCTTCTTGCGATGAGAGCGCGTGAATTCGGCAAGCATTCCGAGACGTGGTATAATCCGAATTCATGGTATATGCCTGGATATGATGTTGGAAGGTATGGCGAAGCTTATGCAGTCATAAATGCGGCGAGCGGCAGCTACCGCGGACTTGGCAGCTACGCGTACTTTGCCAAGGACTACTACAAGACGTACTTTGCCAACGAGCCGGATCCGTTCGACGATTTTGTGGAGCCGAAGCTGAATGAGATCGATGCGGCGCGTGCGGCTGCGGCTGGAACACACGTCTTTACCGTGACGTTCGAGCCGAACGGCGGCGGGGGGGGCGAGATGCCGCCGCAGATGTTCGTGAGCGGCGCGCCGCAGACGCTTAACGCGAACATCTGGGAGCCGCCGTTCCCTGGCGAAACTTTCCTTGGATGGGCGCTCACATGGGATGGCGATGTCATCTACACAGATCGGGCGCTTGTTACGATTGGCGAGAATAGGACGCTTTATGCGATATGGTCCGGCAGTTCTGGCGGTGGCGGCTCGGTGGCACCGGGATATGAGGTGCTGGACGCGAAGGACATCACCGAGCCATACGCCGCGCCCAAAGCCGTGACGCTGAAAGGAGTTGTGTACGACGGCGGCGACGTGGCCGGCGTCGTGGAGCTGAAGCTGGGCAAGGTGAACGACAGGAAGGGAACGAGCAAGGTCTCAGGCTCGTTCACCGGTCTCGACGGAAAGAAGATCACGCTCAAGGCCGCGACGGTGGAGAATATCGACGGAACCGCCCCTGCGTCCGTCTCGCTGGATGTCAAGGGGCGCGGGACGATGACCGTCACCATCGGCGGCGACAAGTTCGCGGGTTCGCTCGGCGGCCGGCACGTGCAGTCCGCCGCCGTGGGCGGCAACTGGGCGGGAAGCGGTGCGACCGTTAGCGTCGATGCGGATGACATGTCGATGTTCGCGGGTACGGTGCTGACAGACCTTCTGCCGCTGAACGAACAGGCGACAGTCGCGGGCGGAAAGTGGGCGTTCGCGAAGGCGGCAAGCGTGAAGTGGGCGAAGCCGAAGAGGGGCACGGAGCCGCCGGAAGTATATGACGAGGAATCCGGCAAGGGGCTGATTATTGACACGGCGAAAAGCAAGACTAACCTCTCTGGCC
>CAMPAA010000274.1 GCA_946631345.1 uncultured Verrucomicrobiota bacterium | reverse complement strand
AGGCGTCGGGGACCTTGATCGGCTTGTCCGGATTCGTCATCATCTCCAACACGTCGTCGAACGTCTCGTTGATCTTGTGGAACTCCATGAACTCCACGCCCGCACGATTACCGACAAGGCCGTAAACGACCTTGCGGAGAAGCGATTCGTCGCCGTTCCCGAATTGCGCCAGCATCCGGCTCACGCGTTCCCACGAACGCGGCGTCGGCCAGCCGCGTTCCAGGTTCTCGCCCTCCTGATTGAACAGACTACCCGGACGATAGCGGATGAAGCCCATCACGGACGGATGGATGTCGTGCGTCCGCGCCCAGGCAATCCAGCTCTCGGCGTCCTCCTGCATCTCGACGTGCAGGAAGCGGTTGGCGAGGGCGGACGACATCGTCGCCGCGACGGCGCGATCTTCCGTCCTGTTTCCCGCCGCGCAGATGTACCATCCGTCCGGCACCTTGTAGAGCTCGCCAAGCCGTCTGTCGAGGATGAACTCGTAGGCGGCCACTTGCAGCGAACGGTCCGCCGCCGTGATTTCGTCGAAGAGGATGATGCCACGCGAATTCGGATCGCGCGGCCACTCGCTCGCCACGAGCCACTTCACGCCGTCTGGACTCGGCACGGGGAGACCGCGGATGTCAACCGGTTCGCGCTGCGCGAGGCGCACGTCGATGAACCCGATGCCGAGTTCCCGCGCCACGTCGCGCAGAATGCTCGACTTTCCAAGTCCCGGCGCACCCCACACCATCAGCGGCGGCAGCGCACTCGCCATTTCAGGGTTCGCCGCCAGCGCATTCAGCTGCATCTTCAGCAGCTTTTCCAGTTCCTCGCCCGTCACGCGGTTATGAAGGTCGAGCGCAAATGTTTCGTCATTCTGCTTTGCCATTGTCTGCTTCCTTTGTTTTACATCCGTATCGTATCAATGTTTTCTGCAACTCCGGCACGACCGTCCAACGCCACTTCGAGAGATCAGTCCGGTCTTCCGACTTCATCCGCTCCCGCTTCCGCGTGCAGGCAAGCGCATCGTTGCCTTTCCCGTCACGGGCCCGTGCGACAACGCCCGGCGAGAGCGATTCGGCCATCTCGATGAACTTGATCGCGCGCGGCCCGGGAATCCGACTGTCCCTGCAGCACAGAATGACGAAATCCTCATGGGAAACAACATCCCAGAAGCCGTCTGTCTCGTGTATCGCCGCATCAAAGATCCGCCACGCCCGCGCTTCCAGAATCTCGTCGATCCACGCGTGATTCAATTCGTGTCCGGCGATTGCAAAGTGCATGAAGAATTCCGGCACGTTATCCGCGCCCAGGGCTTTTCGCTCCGCAGGCGTTACGAAGTGACCGTCTCTTGAATTAAAACCGTGGAGCATTTTTTGAACACTCTCTTCATCTTGTAACAGTATCGGCAATGATGTTGAGCCGCCCGTTCTCGTCACACTCCACGACAAACTCGTCTCTGCACGTGTCGTCATTCCAGATTTTCAACGGACGGCAGCGCATCGCCGACACATACCCCATTTTGTGTCCCCGCAGTGAAACAATACTTTCCACACACTCGGTGAGATCAATCCCCTGCTCGACGCTGATTCTCATCGCAAGCTCGCCATAAGAAGTGGCCTCATAGGGTTTACCCTGTGCATCCAGCAATTCCCTTACAATGACAAAGGTCTTGCCACTTGCCTTGACAGTTCTGTTAAGCCGCGCCAGATTCTCGAGCGAGATCCTCTGCCTGTGGTTGACAATCGTTATACTGCCTGCGTATTCTCGAACAGCTTCAACCGATTCGGCATCCATGTCGTCCGGTGTATGGATACAACGCCGGATTGTATTTCGAATTTTGAGGTTGATTCGATCCTCAATCAGCGTTCCCGCCCAAGACTTCAACGTCGGCGGCATGATCCCGTCTTCCTTTGTAACCGTCCAGCAGTGCGTATCTACCGCCGAATCGCCCGTAAGAAGATAATGTCGGTCATGTGCCCAGTGGAATCCATTCCACGACCATACGCACAAGCGCTGGGCGTCGCCGATCTCCATCATCGTCGTACCTATCTCGAAGGCGAGATCAAGGCAGGGAGTCTTTTCGCTGTCGCCGTCTATCAAAATAACGCCCGGCGACATGTTCAAGTACAAATCCAGCAGCCACATCGGCCTTGATTTACCTTTTCTCATTTCATGTACTCCTTAAATGCGTTAAACATGCAGCATCCCGTCTCATGCAAGAACTGCCGCAACAACGCATCGTCGTCATTCACATAACCTGTTGCAAAGTAGCAACAGTTTCTTTCTTCGACGAAATGCATTTCTGGGAATTGCCCGTCAACGACAAAGACGAAGTCGTATCCGGAGGATGGGAGACACCGACAATCAAGAAGCCCTTCTACTGCCATTCGCATAATCTTTTCCTTGATTTCACAGTTCACTACATCCCTCCCATTGAGAAGAAGCTTTCCGAAGACCCTGCGAATTGAACTCCGCCTTTGCACTGCACCGCATGAAAACGACACATTGCCGCAAGTTGACATTCGCGGCTGCATGAATATCGAACCCTCAATTGATTCCAGATGTTTCTTCACATACCCTTGGATTCCTTCATCGTAAATGTATTGATGGCCATTCACTGAAACGGCAAGCCCCGGGCATCTCGCCGCCAAGCCATTTCCCAATCCCTGCACGACCTCGTCCAGTTGGTCATCGTTTAAGTCTATCATGCGATAATAATCCTTGGAGGGAATGAATCTTATGCGGACCAGCTTCTTCCCGGCCGTATCCATCAGCGCAGGGAATAACCTCTCCACAGGCCCTACATGGCCATCCACGCTTTGCACGGCAATCCACTCTCCGTCCTTGCAAGTCTCAATTTCCATGAACCTCGAAAGCGCATTTATCATCGCATATTCAAATCCCAGGTTTCTCCCCTCGCCGAGGATTTCCTTGACCTGGCCCATGCAAATGCCCTGCAAGTCGTCCGTTCGGGGTGCGCCATCGCATTCGATGGACATCATCTTGCATCCGGAGTCACAGCGGGCATCAGCGTCAGACACGCGAATGTCCACGTAAGATATCTCCCCGCGCCCGAACGCCTCGGCCATTTCGTTGGCCAGTTGGTCAAGAAGGAACACCCACACGCTCTTGTCGGGGATGCCGTCGCGCGTCAGCCAATACATCCCCAACCGGGCTCTTATATGTTCAACTACAGTCATGTTTGCCTTGTTGGTTCCTCGCAGAATTGAGATGGTGATAGACGTATTCAATTAAAAGCCGACGCGGCAACTGTTGCCCTTCTTGAGCGAGCTTTCCTTTTCGAGTTCGTTCAAGCGGGTCTCGTTCGTCACGGTGCCACCAAGGTAGTAGAGCGACTGCCTCACCGTGCGGAAATCGCCCGGCGCGAGACTGGGAATCGCGGCGAGGCGCAGCGACTCCGCCTCCGTGAGGCGCGCATGGAACATGCGTTCGAAAAACGCCCGCTTGCCTTCCGCCTCAAGATAGTCGAACTGCAGCTTGAACGTGAACCGGCGCATGATCGCGGCGTCGAGGTTGTCCATGAAGTTGGTCGCCCCCACCATCACGCCCTTGAAGTTCTCCATGCGGTGCAGCAGCTCATTCACCTGCGTGACCTCCCAGCTCCGCTGCGCGCCGGAACGGTCCTGCACGATG
>CAMPAA010000273.1 GCA_946631345.1 uncultured Verrucomicrobiota bacterium | reverse complement strand
CCCCCGCCGATTCCAATCCGAAGGAAATGCCGGAGACGACGCATGGGCAAGATTCGTGAAATCCTGAAGAATCCGGATGCGGTCGATGATCCGCCGAGGCCGTTTTTCGAGCATATCGTCGCTTTGCGCGATTGTCTCATGCATGCAGCCATAGCATGGGCGGTGTGTTGCGTAGTGGCCGGGTTCTTCTCGCCGCAGGTGCTTGACTGGCTGAAGTCGCCGGCGGCGGCGCTTGAGGCGGCGAACAAGCTCCACATCGAGGGTCTCGACCTGATGAGCGGCTTTTCGGCGATCATATCCATCGCCATGTGGGGCGGCACTGCGTTGTCGTTTCCGTTTGTGGTCTATTTTCTCCTGCGATTCATTTTCCCGGCGCTGACCAAGCGCGAGAAGGTTGCCATCCTCTTCTATCTTTTCGCGGGCGCGGGATGTTTTGCGGTTGGCGTGTGGTTCTCATATTCACGCATAGCGCCGCGGGCGGTGGAGTTCTTCGACTGGATAAACGGCTGGGTGCACCTGCCCGTGACGACCGTGCGCATAGAAGGGTACATATCCATTGTGCTCAAGCTCGTCATCGCGTTTGGCATGGTGTTTCAGATACCGCTCATCCTTTTTGTGCTCGGGTGGCTCGGCATCATCACGTCGGACATGCTCCGCAAGTACCGCAGGTTCGCGATAGTGATCGCGTTCTTTCTCGGCATGGCGCTCACGCCGCCCGACCCGATGAGCCAGATTCTCATGGCGGTGCCGCTGTGCCTGCTCTACGAGCTGTGCGTGTGGGGCGTGTGGGCAAAAGAGCATCTCGGCCTGAAACTATAAGCGGGCCTATCCCATGAAAGCCAAATTCGCGATACCGCTCGGCTTCGTTGGCGTGATTCTTGCGGGCGCAGGTCTGCTGTCCCTGCCGGTGTCGGGGGGGCTTGGATTTCTCGATGCTCTGTTCACCTCCTGCTCGGCCGTGTGCATCACCGGCCTTACGGTGATCGACCCCGGCGTGTCGCTAACGA
This sequence comes from uncultured Verrucomicrobiota bacterium, assembly GCA_946631345.1. GTDB lineage: Bacteria > Verrucomicrobiota > Kiritimatiellia > RFP12 > UBA1067 > UBA1731. Next base: position 2,661 of record CAMPAA010000273.1, on the reverse strand, counting down.
CTTTTGGGCAGTCTGTCCTTCTCGCGCTCGTCCAGATAGGCTGCACTGGAATCATGACGTTCGGCACGTTCATCCTTGTGGTGGCCGGGCAGCGGGTAACGCTGGCGCAGGAGTTCTCCCTGTCGAACGCCTACGGCGTCAAGGGCGTGAAGGGGTTCAGGGGGCTTGTGCTTTGGGTGGTTCTGTCGATGCTGGCGATAGAAGGGCTTGGGGCGTGTGCGCTCAACGCAGAGCTGCACGATCCATACCGCGCATGGTTCTATTCGGTGATGGCGTTCTGCAACGCCGGCTTCACTGTGGATCGCGGCGGTCTCGCCGCGTTTGCGGACAAGCCGCTCTTCATCGTGGAGATGGCACTGCTCATCATCGTGGGCGGTCTCGGGTTCATGGTCATATACAACTTCTGCACGATCAAGTTCTGGCGGCGGTCGCTAATCAAGCAGGGCAGGCTTTCACTCCATACGCGCGTGGTGGTGTGGACTTCGCTGTCGTTCATCGCCGTGGCATTCGTGGTGTTCTTATCATGCGAGCTTACCCGCTCGCTTTCGGACTTCCCGTGGCGCGAGAAGTTCGCCATCTCGTTCTTCCATGCGGTGACGCCGCGCACGAGCGGATTCTCCGTCGTGCCGCTTGAGACGATGCATCCCGTCACGCGTTTCTTCTCCGAGATACTTATGTTCATCGGCGCGGGCCCCGGTTCGGCGGGCGGAGGCATCAAGATCACTACGTTCGTGGTGTTCCTGTTCACGGTTCATTCGTACTGCCACAGGCGGCGGGAGGTCGTGCTGTCCAAACGCACGATTCCGCCGGAGACGATCCGCGAGGCGCTCATAATAACCTTCACGTTCTTTTTCTGCATAGCGCTCACGACGGCGGCGCTGCTCGTCACGGAGAGCGGGCGTGCAGGGTACGATTTCGAGAAACTGCTTTTCGAGGCCGTTTCTGCGGTGACCACAACTGGCCTGGCGTTCACCGACACGACTGCGGCGCTGTCGATACCCGGACGGTTCGTGGTGATGCTTGCCATGTTCGTGGGTCGCCTCGGTGCGCTGACCGTGGTGCTGATGATTGCCGGCGACGATGCTCCCGAGACGGTGCGGTACCCCAAAGAGGATATACTTGTCGGCTAGCGGCTGTGGAGCTCGCCGAGCAGGCTGGTTTCCGCCGCTTTCACCACGTCGAGCATGGCGGCGGCATCTGGTGCGGCGCGGAGGTCGGCGAGAAGCGTGGTGCCGTGGGCCAGCAGGCAGAGCCGGGCGAGCGTGTGCAGGTGGAGCGCGCGGTCTGTGCAGCAGATGAGGAAGAATATGTCGGTGCCTTCGCCGTCCGGCGCGCCGAAGAACACGGGACGTGCGGAACGCCCGAGCGCAAGGAACGATTCGGATACGAGATATTCGTCGTGGAACTTCACGTGCAGGAACGCTGCGCCGCCGCCTACGGCGGTGGAAGCTGCATCTTCGCGCTCGGTGAGTCCCTTGAACAGGGCGTCCTTGTCGTAGACCATCCCCGTGGCGTCGGCGAGGTCGGTCATGTCGCGCAGCACGCCGCCCTTGTTCCTGGCGCTGAGGATCGGGGCCACAGCCTCGATTGACAGGAGGTCTGCGATGCGCACCTCGCCTGTCGATTTCGCCCGTTCCGACATCGCGTGCGCGTGTTCGCCGGTGAGCTTTTTCGGATGCAGGCCGATCATGCGCCGCTGCGCCCATTCATCCAAAAGGCGGCGTTCGAAGAAGAAGTCCTCGCCGCGCTTCTGCGCCGGCACCTCCTCGCGCTGCGCGAAGTGTTTCAGCTCCAGCTCGTCCATGTGAAGGCGGGCGGCGGCAGACTTCAGGTCGAGAAATCCGAATTCCATTGCGCGTGACCGGTCAGCCGAAGCGTCGGCATTCTACGCCGGCCTCCTTGAACATTCGCTTGACGGTATCGAGATACGGATAGTCGCCGCCGTAGACGACCTCCTTGATGCCGGAGTTGATGATCAGCTTCGCGCAAGTCATGCAGGGCGAGATAGTCACGTATATTGTGGCGCCTGCGGTGGCGTGTCCATAGAGGGCGGCCTGGCATATTGCGTTCTGCTCGGCATGAACGCACAGGCATTCCTCAAGGTGCTCGCCGCTCTTCACATGCCCCGAACAGCGTGGGCAGCCGCCGGCGAAGCAGTTCTTGACGCCGCGCGGAGTGCCGTTGTAACCGGTGGATATGATGTGGTTCGCCTGCACTATGACGGCGGCGACCTGACGCCGCGAGCAGTTCGAGCGTTTCGAGACCACCTGTGCGATCTCCATGAAGTACTCGTCCCATGTTGGGCGCGGGTCGATGGTTGTCTTCTTTTTCCTCATGCGCCGTATTGTAGCATATTTTCGCGTTCTGCGGAGCGGGCCATGGCGATATGTACGTTTAAGCAGGGCATTGCGCCGCAAAGTGTGCCACGATGTGCCATTTTGCGCCATGTGGCAACGTCCAAGGGCTTGCACCCATGCAGTCCAAGGGCTTGCACCCATGCAGTCCAAGGGCTTGCACCCATACGGTCCAAGCGCTTGGACTGTGCGGGCCTATGGGCATAGGCAGAACCATTGGCATAAAACCGTCAAAAAACCTGTCGCGGCGCCCTTGTTCCCAAACGTCAAATATTGTATAATATGTTATGTTTTCCTTGGGGGTATT
>CAMPAA010000272.1 GCA_946631345.1 uncultured Verrucomicrobiota bacterium | reverse complement strand
GTTCTCCTGTATTTAAAAACGAACATATTTTATCATATTCTGCTGCATGTTGCAAGCAGGGCGAGAACCTCGCAGAACACCCGCAGTTTTTCTTAATAACGGACAACAACACAACAAACTAAACGAAAGGACAAAAACCGTGAAGAAACTACTCGTGATGATTGGCGCGGCGGCGATGCTGCCGATTGCAAGTTCTGCCGCATGGTCGGACGGCACGTACACGTTCACTACAAACGGCGTAGAATGGACGTTTCACGTTGATATGGAAGCGCATACTGCGCTGATAGGAAAACTTGCTGCTTATTCCGAAGGCTCTGCATCGGGCAATACCGCTATCCCGCTGAATACATCGGGACTTTTGCAAGTGCCTGAATGGGTCGAATGCGAAGGTGTTCGCTGCAATGCCATAGGGTTGGCATACGCAGCATTGATGAACGCCACCAAGTTTACGGGTCTTTTCTGGCCCTCGACCACATTCGGTACGCAGATAGGACGCGCTGCAATGCCAAGGGCTAGTAGTCAACTGAGGGCTGTTTGGATATGCGGTCCGCGTACAGTTGATTCCGGGGAGCAGCCGAGATGTTACTTTGATAGTGGCGACACATATTGGTTATTCAGAAACGATAGCAATCTGCGAGTTGTGCTTTTTGGCCCGAATGTGAATCACCATCAAACCATATCGAACAATGCGATATTCGATGGTTGCAACGATGTTCGGTTTTTCTGTCCCAAGGCGTATTGGAGTGATCTTCCTGACGCGAAGCGAGGTGGTACGAATTGCAAGACGATTCTCTACGGTCCTGGCGAAGACATAGACGTCTCTATCGACGGCACCTTTACGGTTGCGACGTCGAACAGGCTGGACGATGTGCTTTCCGTGGCGAACGATCTGCACGACTATTGTGGTATGAATCCAAGGATCAACGTCACGAACGTGATCGAGATTGCAGATGGGATGATTACGGCGGAGAAACTTGCGTTCCTTTCCAGCGGGACGTTCAACTCGCTTGTGTTCAAGGTGAATACGCAGGCACAACTTGACATATTGTTATCCGCCATTCCTTCGTCCGTTCCGTTCGCCATCAATCCAGCGGATGCAAAAGAGGAACTGACGGTTCCGCAGGGACGCGAGGTGTATGTGAAGCTTTCCGCAGAGGGTAGGAACGGCAAGTACAGACCGAAGCTCAACGGGCTCATGATATCGTTCTTCTGATTGTGAAATGATGAACATTGAAATGATGAACATTTCACGACGGGAGTTCCTCGAAGGCGGGGTGGCGTTCGGCGGGTTTGCTGCAACGTCCACCCTGCTTGCGTTCGCCGATGAAACGAACGGGCGGCGTCTGCGCATTGGCATCCTCTCCGACATCCACCTGATGGAGAGATATGCGGCGGAGAAGTTCGAGCGAGCGCTCCTTGCATTTCGCAAGGGGCGGGTGAACGGGGTTCTCATCTGCGGCGATCTGGCGGACTATGGAGTGGTGCCGCAGCTGGAAGAGGTGGCGGCTGTCTGGGAGAAGGTGTTTCCCGATTCGAAAGGTCTTGACGGAGAACATGTGGAGCGGCTTTTCCACTATGGTGACCATGACAACGGCGGCTATGCGCACAAGGGCGATAAGGTTCTGAAGAGGTATGGCTGGACGGACGCAGAGAGGAATGCGAACACGATTTTCTATCACCCCAAGGAAACGTGGGAGCGCGTGTTCGGCGAGCCTTGGAGTCCGGTGACCCACAAGAAGGTAAGGGGCTATGACTTTGTGCTTTCGCACCACATGCGCGAGAGGCACAATGACGCACTTGGCCTTGACGAGTTCTTTGAGAGCTTCAAGCCTGATCCGCACAAGCCGTTCTTCTTCTCGAAGCACCGCGTCCTGCGGAATACCGTCTGCGGGCCGGGCGTCTGGGGGCAGGACAACGGCAAGGTCGGGAAGCTCCTGTCGGCGTATCCGAACTGCTGCGCGTTTTGCGGGCATAGCCACCAGACGGCGGTGCGTGAGGACTCGATCTGGCAAGGGGCGTTCACGGCGGTACAGGTTCCGTCTCTCAACTATGTGACACAGGAGGACGGACACAGCAACAAGCCAAACGGCTATCTCGCAGAGCAGGGAATGCTCCTTGATGTGTACGACGACAGGATGGCACTCCACAGGCTGGACTTTGCAAGCCAGAAGCCACTCGGGGCGTCTTGGACTATTACGCTTGTCGGTGATGCGAGGCCGTTCGCCCACGAGACACGCCGCCGTATTGCCAAATGTCCCGAATTCCCTGAAGGGGCGCGGCTTGAGGCGAAGATTGAAGTGTCGGATGCCGGCAACGGAAAGCCACACAAGACGCTTTCCCTCTCGTTCCCCGTGGTGACAGGCTCCGCTGGCGGCATCCGGGCCTACGACTACGACGTGACGGTGTATGCTGTGTGTTTTGGCGGCGATACAAGTAAAGCCACAAGGCGGTATTTCTCACCCCAATGCCATTTTGCCCCATCCGTCGACACTGGCATGATGCAGGTCTCGTTCCCGTTGGACGGGTTCAAGAAATGGTGTGCGCTAAAATCCCCGACAGGCGGTGCTATACATGTGGAGGTACGTCCGCGCGAAATCTTCGGCAAGACCGGACGCGCGCTTGAGGCGGATGTGATGGTCGTCTCGCATGGTGCGAAGACTATGGCAGACGACGCTCGGATGCGCAAGGCCGAAGCGCAGCAGCACGAATTTGAAGCCAAGGGATAGGCGAAGGAGGCGAACATGGATTTGACGAGACGGGATTTTCTGTCAGGCGGCGCGGCGCTGGGCGGACTTATGGCGACTTCCGCGCTGCCTGCACTGGCCGACGATCCATCGATGTTCTCGCAACGCGGCAGATTTGAGCGTCTGTCGCTCCAGTTCTTTGAGATAAACGCCGGGGCGACAAAGCCGTTCACAGTGCTGCACATCTCTGACACGCATCTGACCGCTGCCTACGACGACGAGACGGAGCTCATTCGCAAGATTGCCGTGAAGCGCACCCGAACTTTCGGTGGGCGGCAGGAGGAGGCGTTGCGCGATTCAATTGCATGGGCTAAGGCGCATAACGATTACCTAGTCCACACGGGCGACATGGTCGATATGGTAAGCAAAGCGAACCTCGACCTCGTGAAGAAGTACTTCGGCGAAGGCGGCGAAATGATGCTTGGCTGCCTCGGCAACCATGAATACTACTACGGGCAGGGCAAAGGCCCGGAACCAGAGGAGAAGAGAAATGCGCTTCTCGCCGCGCTAAAGGGCGCGTTTCCGTTCGATCTGTCCCTCTCGTCGTCTGTGGTGAATGGCGTAAACTTCGTGATGCTTGACAATGCATCGGGCGTCGTGTCCGCAGAACAGGCGGCGCGTTTCGAGGCGGAGGTGAAGAAGGGTCTTCCGATTATTCTGTGCATGCACTGCCCGTTCGCTACCTACAATATCGTTCGCGCCGCTCGGCGGTTCTGGCGGTTTGACGGCAAGCTGAAGTACATTCCAGACATGCGTACGTTCAAAGAGAAATTCAGGGACAAAATGACCACGGACTTCGTAGCCTATCTTCGCGCCCAGCCGCTTCTGAAGGCCATACTGTGTGGACATGGACATATCGGCGTTGTCGATCCGTTTTCGCCTACGGCTACGCAGTACGAGGTGTCTGGCAATTTCATGTTCCACGGCCAAGAGTTTACGATTACATGAGAACCTTTATG
>CAMPAA010000271.1 GCA_946631345.1 uncultured Verrucomicrobiota bacterium | reverse complement strand
GCGGGGGTGGGTTGGTAGCGGCCGCTTTATCAAAGCGGCCCTACCATTTTCCGCGCGGAGCGTTGGGGGCAGCGCGCCATACCCAATGGCCGGAAGTATGGTATAATTCGCGGCGTAAAACTGAAAGGCATTGTATGACGCTGTTTGAAGAACTGACCGAGCGTGGACTCGTGGAGGCCACGACTGACCCCGAGATAGCCAGGATGCTGGACTCTCCGCAGACTGTCTATTGCGGATTCGACCCCTCGGCCGCCTCGCTTCAGGCGGGGAACCTCGTATCAATCATGATGCTGCGCCGGCTCCAGCTCGCCGGGCACAAGGTGATCGCGCTTGTCGGCGGCGCGACAGGCCTCATCGGCGACCCGTCCGGCAAAAGCGCAGAGCGCAACATGCTCACGGTCGAGAAGGTGGCCGAGAACAAGAAGGGCATCCGCGAGAACCTTTCCCGCATACTCGATTTCGACGGCCCGAACGCCGCTGTAATGGTGGACAACTACGACTGGTATTCCGGGCTTTCGGCCATTGCGTTCCTGCGTGACGTGGCGGTGAACTTCCGCGTGCCGCAGATGCTGGCGAAGGAGTCCGTCAAAAAGCGCCTGGAGGCGTCGGAGGGCGCGCTCACGTTCACCGAGTTCTCGTACCAGATACTTCAGGGGAACGACTTCCTGCATCTCTTCGACACCTACGGCTGCACGATGGAGGTGGGCGGCGCGGACCAGTGGGGCAACATCACGGCAGGCACCGATCTCGTGCACCGCATGAGGGGAAAGACGGCATACGGCCTCACGTTCCCGCTGCTGCTGGACGCAAGCGGCAGGAAGTTCGGCAAGTCCGAAGGCAACGCGCTCTTCATGGACGCATCACTTACGCCGGTGTACGACTGGTACCAGTATTTCCTGAGAGCGGCCGACGCCGATGTCATCCGCTACCTGAAGGTGTTCTCGCTCAAGCCGCTTGAAGAGATCGCCGCGCTTGAGGCGCAGATGAAGGCGAATCCGGAGGCGCGCATCCCGCAGAAGGCGCTCGCCGAGGAGCTCACGCTCCTTGTTCACGGCGAAGCAGGGCTCAAGACGGCGCTCGGCGCAACGCAGACGCTTTTCGGCGGCTCCATCGACGGCAAGAGCGCGGACGAGCTGGAGACGATATTCAAGGACGTAAAGTCGGCCACGCTCGCCAAGGCGGAATGTGTAGGCAAGCCGGTGTTCATGGTCGCCGCGCAGGCGGGCATGTTCAAGTCGAACGGCGAGGCGCGCCGCATGGCGCAGCAGGGCGGGCTTTCGCTGAACGGCACCAAGGCCGACGACAAGCGAACGTTCGCCGCCGGCGATTTCGTGGACGGGCGCGTGGCGGTGCTCCGCAGCGGCAAGAAGAACCACTTTCTCCTGAAGGTGGTCTGAGCGCCGCCGAACCGCGTACGCGGCGCGACCGGCGCATAAGTGTTCGACGTGCATCCAACGAGCGAAAGGAAAACGAGATGAGTCAGACGAGATGGATCGCGGCTGTCGCGTGTGCGGCTGCCGCAGGCATTGCATGGGCCGACATGAAGACGTTCAACTTCCCGAAGCCGTCGACTACGCCTATCGTGTTCTCGGCCGAGAGCCGTGCGGAGAACGCGCGGGCCGGAGACTACTGCCTCTGGCTCGACATCCACTACACCGACGGCACGGCGACGTGGGGGGCTGGCGACGCCGTGGCCCCATGCCGCTCAGGCACGCATGGCTGGGAAAAGACCACCGGCGTGTTCCGTCCGCACAAGCCCGTTGCGCGCATCGATTTCAGCACGCTGTTCCGCCATGGGCAGCGGGGCAAGGTAGAGTTCAGGAACGTCGTGCTTGAGCGGCGCGAGCCATATGACGACGAACCCACCAAGATCGTGATATCCGACTTCCCCCGCACGCGCAAGCCCGGCGAGACTGTGCCGGAGCCCAAGACCGTTGCGGGCGACGCCGTTGCGGTGTGGGTGGCGGATTCAATGCGCAAGGTGACCCCTTGCACCTATCCGGAGAAGGCCGACCTCGCCAAACCCGCCGCAATCCGCCTGAGCCTTGCGCGGAACGAGCGCGAGTCGGCCCAGATATGCGTGACGTGCGGCTCGGGGCGCGAATGGAAGGCCGCCTCGCTTGAACTGCCGCAGCTCGTCAACGCGCGCAGGGCGGCGCTCAAGGGTTCGCTGAAGTGGGAAAGGGTGGGCTACATCCCGCGCATGCCGGGATACGCAAGCCACCCGTTCGGCCCGGATCCGTCTGAGAAGTGGATCCCCGACCCGCTCCTGCCTGCTGCGCCGTTCCGCGTGCGCGCCGGCTCCACGCAGGGTGCATGGATCACCGTGTTCGCCGCGCCGGACGCCGAACCAGGCGTATATGCCGGCAGCGTAAAGGTCGTGGGCGATGCCGGCGAAGTGCGCTACGTGCCGCTTACGGTCACGGTAGGCGCGCGCACGCTTCCAAAGACGTTCTCCACGTGGAACTCCTACTCGGTCATGGATGGCTTCACGCGTCTCCAGTATCCTGACCGCTTCAAGGAGATGAAGCGCGCCAGCTGGGACATGATGCTTGACCATCGCCTCTCCCCGGATGACATCTCGCGCTTCAATCCGCCGGAGATAGACGATCTTCTCTACGCCCGCGAGCGCGGCATGAACCTCTTCAACATCCTCAACATCGTCCCAAAGCCGAAAGACCCCAACACGCCTATCGTATACACTACGACGGCGAATATACTTTTCTCCGACTGGTTCTATCCATCGTTCCGCGACAGGGTGGTGCCTTACGTGGCGGAGCTCAAGCGCCACGGGCTCGACAGGATGGCATACATCTACGGCTTCGACGAGCAGGAGAAGGAGTTCTACCCGGCAATCGACCTCTTCTGGCGGAACCTGCAGCGCGACGTCCCCGGCATACCGCTCATGAGCACTTCGCGCGCATACCGCGACATCTCGAAGGGCGTCACGAACCTTCCGCCGTCCGCGAAGAGCGGCGACTGGTTCTGCCCGCTCACCAGCGACTGGAACCCCGCGCTCTCCGAGTCCCTGCGCAAAGAGGGGAAGAAGGTGTGGTGGTACACCTGCTGCGGCCCGGGCTATCCCTACGCCAACTTCGCCTCGCTTGAGTTTCCGCCCATCGAGGCGCGGCTCATCGGATGGATGACGCATCTCTACCGCGCGGACGGGTTCCTCTTCTGGGTGGTCAACTTCTGGACGCGGAAGGATTCGCGCCTTGACGAATCGGATACCTATCTTGAATGGGATTCCTCCATCAGCAACCGGCAGAACGGCGATGGCGTGCTGATGTACCCCGGCAAGGAGCACATACTGCCATCCATCCGGCTGGCGAACGTGCGCGACGGCATCGAGGATGGCGAACTTCTCAAGATGATGGCCGACGAAGGGCGCTCCGCCGAGGCGGACGCCGCTTGCCGCGCGATCATCACCGACCTCAAGAAGTTTTCGCGCGATCCGGCCGCCCTGCGCACCGCCCGCGAAGGGCTTCTTGTAAAGTCCATCGCGAAATGAACGCCGCCGCCTCAGCGCCCCTTGCATGCCGGGATAATCCACGCCTTTTGGCCACAGATGCCACTCCGTTTGGCCACAGAGCGGTGCCGGTTTGCCCACGGAAGAAATGGAATTGGCGCTTACAGGTTTTTGTGGCATGGCGCATACGCGCGACCACGAAAACGGGCGAAAGCGGCGAATCGCCTGTCGGCG
>CAMPAA010000270.1 GCA_946631345.1 uncultured Verrucomicrobiota bacterium | reverse complement strand
AGGTTCATGGCGATGTTGCCGGCGTTCAGGAACAGGCAGTTCCTGAAGGTGATGTCGCCCTCGGCGCGGTTGGCCGTGGCGGAATACACGAGGTAGCGCTTTGCCGAGGCGAACGGCGTGTTGCCCTTCGCGGGCGGTTCGAGCCACATGCCCGTCTCAACGCCATCAGGCTTGCCCTTCACGGGATGATAGCTCTGCGCCTGGCCGTCGTCGAAGATGAGGCCGTCGAACACCATGTTCACGCCCTTGGGCGCGGGCTTGGACATGTCGAACTGGATAGTGAATATGCCGAGCCCGTTGCCCTTCTTGTCGTTGTTCTCGTTGAGCGGCTGGAACATCGTACGGTGCTTGAGCGGAGCGCGCACGGAGAAGTCGGCGGCATATCCGCCTACGATGGATACGGCCTTGTCGATCAGGAACCAGTTGCACTTGGCGTTGCCGGGGTAGATGCCCTCCGCCAGGTGGATCGTGTCTCCATCAGACGCCTTCTGCAGAGCGTGCCAGAGGTTCTTGAGGGGTGCCTCCTTCGTGCCGGCGTTCTTCTTCTTGCCTGTCGAGATCGACACGTAGATGTCTGCGGCATACATTGCCGTCGCGGCGGCAAGCGTAGCGGCGATGATCATAAGTCTCTTCATTGTCTTGTCTCCTTTTGTGTGTGGTTTGGGGCCGGAAGCGTCATCATGAAAATGTCACTTCCTGGCCGTGAAACATGAAGTTGCCGCCCACCACATACTGCACTGCGGTCGGCGAGAAGCGTTCCTGCACGGTGATATGCAGGTGCCCGGCGAGGATGCCCTTCAGCAGCTTTTCGCCCTTGAGATATGCGATGAAGTCGCTGGTCGTGCGGTCTTCCAGCTGGCGCTTGTAGTCCCCGCGCGCATCCGGCATCACGGCCGCCGCGCGGAACTTCCTGGTGCGGAAGCGCCAGAACTTCTCGTGTGCGCGCCATATTTGCTCCGTGAAGAACGGCACATGCATGCACAGGACCATAGGCAGCCCCTTCTTCGCCTCGGCGTGGAACAGCTCCACCTGGTCCGGCTGGACAGTGCCGAACACGTCGTCTATACATATGAAGTTCACGCCGTTGATCACCCGCGCGCTAAAACGCGGATCGACAGGATACGCGGCCTTCAGCAGCGGCCAGCTGCGGTTCTTGAAAGGCTCCTTCCATGTGTGCACTTCGTCCGGCAGGTACGTGTAGAACTCGTGGTTGCCCATCGAGCCGAACATCCTGTCGCCATAGAACTTCTTGACGAGGTCGAAGTTCGCCTCGCTCTGCCAGTCGATCAGGTCGCCGGTATGGAGCACGTAGTCAACGTTCTCCTTGGCCCACGCGAGCGAATCGCGCAGAGCCTCCTCCTGACGCCCGCCGAACGTGCGTATGCGCCGGTTGTGCGCCTGCATCTTGCCCTCGCCCTCCTCCGGATACGCTGCGGTGAGATGGGTGTCGGAAATGTGGAGTATGGAAAACGGCTCCGTAGCGCCAGCCTTTATGTGCTGGTATGCGAGCACAAGGCGCTCCACCGCGCCGCGCTCAGGGAAGACCGACGGATCGTCCTTGGCGAAGGACGGCAGCGCCGAGACTGCGACAAGCCCGCCCGCCGCCGCAAGGAAGTTCCTTCTGGAGAATCCGTGCGAGTGTGCAGTATTTAGGTCTGAGGGTCTGCTCATTATGCGCAATCCTTTCATCCGGTCTCGGCGTCAGACCTTGATCCACTCCGACACGAGCGGTTTGCCGCGCGCCCCGAAACAGTTAATCGGCGTGACCGCAAAGCGGACATCGCCGGCGATCTCGTCGCACGCAAACACGCAGAACGAGCTGGCTGCAGCTTTCGCGTGCGTCAGCGCGTGGTTGAATCCTTCCGGGATGACGAGCTTCGTCCGCTTCGTGCCATCCTTCGACTCTGCCACGAACTCCAGATTGAAGACCCGCGCCGCCTTGTCCGCCACCACGGGCGGAGCAACCACCTTTAAGGCCTTCTTCTCTATGGCCGGGATATCCTCCTTGCCGTCCTTCGACTTGCCGCCGCGGTTCTTCGCCTTGATGGTTGACACCTGCAGCTTCGCATCCGGCGCAAAGGCTGGCGCGCGGAACTTCTTTGCGTGTTCGGCGAAGGCAAACGGCTTCGATTCCGCCGCAGGCAGCGGAAGCACCCAGTCGTCCCCGAGATCGAGGTTCGAGAGAAATTCGCGCCGTTTGACGACGATGCAGTCGTCATATACGCTCCATAGCATCCCCTGCCGACAGTCTCCGGCGGCGAAGTTGCGCATCATCTTTGCGGCGTTGTGCCGCCAGGCGTCACGTCCCTCTGACGCAGTGTTCTCGAATCCGACCGGCGGATGCTCGTCGTACGGCATTCCAGAATAGCGCAGCGAGCTTGTGCCGACCGACGTGAACGCCCCCTGCCATATTGAGCGCTCGTCCGTCAAAGTGTAGTGGGAATGCCCTGAGAAGGCGATTGCGTTGGGATAGGCCGAAAGCGTCTTCGTAACCACGCCGCGGTCGCGCCCCCAAGCCCATGAGCCGTAGCAGGTATCCTTCGGATGAGGATGCTGCACGTAGAAGAAAGGCAGCGACGGATCGAGCTTCTTGCCGTTCGCCTCCATGAACTTCTCTATGCGACCGAACGCATACGTCTTGCGCTTGGGCGAAGAGGCGGGACCGCGCGGATCCCAATGTGTGCCAATGAACGTGTATCCCTTGATCTCCTTCGAGTATATCGGCGCATAGCTTTCATGGAACGCCTTCTCCCACCATCCGGAATAGTCCGTTCTGATGATGTGGCGGGCCAATTCCTTTTCGTCGGGATAAATCTTCTTGACGGCATTGCCGTAGCTGAAGCCCTCCCAGTCGTGGTTGCCGTACACGAACACCTTTTCGATAGGCCGTCCATCCGGGTACTTGTCGTCAGGGAACACGGCATACCAGGCTTGCGCCACGGCCATCAGGTTTTCGTCCGTGCCATGGTCGGCCATGTCGCCTGCAATCATCACGGCATCCACGTTCTGGCTGCGGAACCATTCGAGCGTGTGGCGGAAAGTGAGGTTGTTGCCCCATCCCTCCATCTTTTCGTCCGCGCCCACCCTGGTGATGTGTATGTCAGACACAACTCCGAATCGCAGCTTCGGAACGCCACCTGCCCTGAAGTTTGCGGCCCCGAAGAACCGGCATCCGCCAAACGCCCCGAACGCGCCTGTCGCCGCAGCGCCGCCGATGAAGAACTGCCTTCTTGTGATGTTCATATGCATCCTCCCTGATTGAACTCAAATGCTCTTGCGGATCACCCGTTTCGCCTTGCCTTCGTTGCGAGGCAGGGCGCCGACCGGGAACACGTCCCCCTTCGGAAGGAATCCGAGGCGCTCGCGCAGGTGCTTCGCCACCGTGTGCCCGGTCACTCCCGGCTCGGCCTCCACGTTGATCGTCACGTCGGTCATGCCGTTATGCTCCTCCAGGATGATCTGGAACTCGTCCTTGACACCCGGAATCTCCATGAGCGCCTGCTCAACCTGACGCGGATAGAAGTTTACGCCCTTGACGATTAGCATGTCGTCAGTGCGGCCGGTTATGCGGTCGATGCGGAGCGAAGTGCGCCCGCACGCGCACTTCTCGCGCGAAAGGATGCGCGATATGTCGTGAGTACGGTAGCGGATGATCGGCATGGCCTCGCGCGTGAACGAGGTGAACACCACCTCGCCGTACTCG
>CAMPAA010000269.1 GCA_946631345.1 uncultured Verrucomicrobiota bacterium | reverse complement strand
GGTTCAACTCGATCTTCTCGTCGATACTTCCGAGAACGCCCGCTATGCGAAGTTGGGTGGCTATCGGCGGGAGAAACAACGGAATGCTTCTGATCGCAGATTCCGAAAGGTAGTACCGTTGCCCACTCCCGCCTGCGTTACGCGCAAGATAATCGGAAACGTAGTGCATGCGGAACAGCGCGTTGAGATATTGTCCGTCAAGTTTTCCAGTATGAGGCGTAATCAGCGCACAATGGTACCCCAAGATTACATCGTCAAAGTCATTGACAATAAAGGTTGCATGCCCGATATCGTCTCTTGTTTCGCTGTCCTTTGTTATAGCGACCTGTCCAGCGTGAAGCCGAAACTTTGCGATCTCGTCTTGTTTGGCACTGGCCGACATGAACGATTGGCGTTTTTCTTCTCTGATTACCCAGTTGTAATAAACATCAGTATAATTGCAAAGACGAACAGGAATCTCGTTTGACAATGTTTTCTTGTCCACGCCGCTGATATAAACATCAGCCACATCACCCAATTTAGTTTCTTTCATTAGCAAAATCTCCCATGAAATTCTCAAAGTACAAACTCGGCGAACTGTTGCGCGTCACTCGTGGTGCATCCTTGCCTGGAACAGGGTATGCCGACGAGGGACGGCATCTGCGACTAACTCTTGCCAATTTCCACGAGGAAGGCGGGTTCAAAGATTTCAAGTCAACGCAAGGCAAGTATTTCGTCGGGGCGTTCGACAATCGCTTCCTCATGCATAAAGGCGACCTGATAACACCATTAACCGAGCAAAGTCCAGGATTGCTCGGTAGTGTGGCATTCATTCCTTGTGACGGCTTATACATACAAAGCCAAGACGTGGGGTTGATTACTTGCAATTCCGAGAAACTCAACAAACGATTTGCATACTACCTTTTTCTGACCCAATCCGTGCGAAAGCAAATTAGCGCGAGATCTCAGCAGACAAAGATCAGACACACATCCCCAGACAAGATTGTGGACGTAGAAGTTTACCTTCCCGACCTGCCGACACAACTTCGCATAGCGGGCGTTATGGTGTGTGGCTGTCATTCGTCCGAATCCTTTGCGTCCTTTTTGTCGCCTTTTTCCGTTTTGATCTGCTCCTCAAGTTCGAGAAGGTACCGGTCGTAGTCGCTCATGAAGAGCCGATCCTGGACGACACGGTATTTCTCGAATTCAGTTTCCGCATGTGCCTTTGCAAGGGCGGCGGTTACCTCCTCTACACATTTTGGCGGCGCACCGCGCTTCCAGAACTTTATGAATCTGTCCAGCTCGCGGATCCAATCCTCCATCGTAAGGGGAATATGCTCGTTTGCCATTTCCTCCGCATAGTCTATGTAGGCGTTTACCATGCGGTTCAGTCTTGCCACTTCGTCCTGGGAGAGATAGTTCTTTGCGATCACAACATCGGTTTTCTGAATCTTGCCGTCGGGCGCATTCTCCCATGTCGTCAAACCCATGTGCTCTTTTTCAGCGTCCGCGCGCTCATAGATGAGCTGCGCGGCGGTATGTCCGTGAACCGCCACATGCATCCTGTTTTGAACGGTAGCAAAGAAATTGCGTGTGGTCGCGGAGGTCTTGTCGTAATCGACGGCGGTTGCGTACAAGTCGGTTATCTTCTGGTAGAACTTGCGTTCGCTCAGCCGAATTTCACGGATTCTTTCAAGCAAGTGCTCGAAATACCTGTCGCCAAGGGGCGTGCCGTTCTTGAGGCGCGTATCATCGAGAACCCAACCCTTTATGGCGTATTCGCTGACGATTTGGTTCGCCCACTTGCGAAACTGCACAGCCCGGTCGTTGTTTATCTTGAACCCAATGGCGATGATGACGCGCAAGTCGTAATGGTCTTTAAGATACTTCTTCCCGTCTGTTCCAGTAGTCCAATATTTTTGGACTACTGACTTTCGATCCAATTCCGAGTCTTTGAACACCTTGGATATGTGATAACTGACTGTGCGCTTATCGACCCCGTAAACGGCGGCTAGCATCTTCTGGCTCATCCAGATATTCTCGTCCTCGTAGCGGATTTCATACTTCTCGCCGCCAGCGCCCGTCGAGGCAATGTAAGTCAGGAACTGCGCGGCAGATGACTTCTGCGGTTCCAAGTCCCATTTGCCCTTGCCGTCCTTTTTCGCCATATCAGTTGCCTCCGACGTCAGAATTGAACTTCAAGGAATCCAGGTTGCGGGCGATCTCGCGGTCGAGTTCCGCGCCCTTGGCGTTGAGTTCCGAAAGGCGGGACTTGAAGCCCGCGATTTTCTCGGCGAACTCCTCGGCGGTAATCGGGACGTATTCGATCTTCACGTCGAAGTACTGTCCGGCGGAGAGCGTGTAGCCCTTGGCCTTGATTTCATCATGCGAGACGACAACCGAGAAGCCATCCTCCGCTTTCTGGTCGAGGAACGTATCGACAATTTTCTGAATCTCGAAGTCCCGAAGTCGCTTACGCTGGTTGTTGCCGTCCTTGTACTCCTCACCGAGCTTGGATGCATCGATTAGCACAACTTTTTCCGCCTTGCGGGAGTTGTCGAAAAAGAGGACGGAGACGTTCGTACCGGTGGTTGCGAACACGTTGGACGGCATTGACACGCAGCCATAGACGATGTGCTGATCGACGATACGCTGGAGGATCTTTCCCTCGATGCTCTGCTTGGCGGTGATAAAGCCGGTCGGCACAACAATCGCGCCCTTGCCCTTTGCGGAAAGCGAATTGAGCAAGTGCTGGATGAAGCAGAGAAATATCTTCATCGCGGGCTTGTCGGGATTGATCTTCTTCGGCGCGTTCGGAACGCCCGCCCAGAAACGAACAGTGTCCTTTGCTATGGCCTCGCGCTCCTCTGGGAAGTCAAGCTTGAACGGGGGATTGGAGATGCCGAAGTCGAACGTGCGGATCGAGCCGTCGGGATTGCGGTGACCTGGTTTCAGGAGGGTGTTGCCCTGCACAACGTTTTGAATCGAGGCGGCGAGATTGTTAAGGATGAGGTTCAAGCGGAGCATCTGCGAGGACTTCTGCGAGATGTCCTGCGAGTAGATGGCGCAGCGATTTTCACCGATCTGGTGGGCGAGAGCCATAAGGAGCGTGCCGGAACCGGCAGACGGATCGTAGCACGTTACGCCGCGAAGGTTCGTATCACGTCCGACAAGGAGCCGGGCCATGATCTGCGCAATCGAGCGCGGAGTGTAGTATTCGGCGTACTTGCCGCCGCCGTCCTTGTTGTAGTCCTTGATTAGATGCTCGAACATCGTGGAGAAGAAATCGTACTTCTCGGAGAACATCGGCTCGAAGTTCGCCTTCGGGTCGGCGATATGGCGCATGAGGGAGCGGGCGAAATCGTCGCGTTTTGTGGGGTCGTTTATCGTCCCGGCTATAAGCGAGTTGTCGAAGACGGTTATCTTCGTCTTGGAGTCGGTCGCAATCGAGAAGATGTCGGCGTTGAGGGTGGCGATTTCGCGCAATGTGGAATCGAAAAGAACGGAGAAATCGCCCTGCGTCATCGAGTTGTAGAGGTGGGCGATTGTCTGGTGCGGACGCAGTTTAGGAGTCGATGGCGGCAGATAGGCGAACAGGTCTTCAACCTCATCATCGGTGAACTGGTCGTATGCGGCATCCCATTTCGGGCTGGAAGCGAGTCGCTTGCCATAGTCCTCGGCGGCGATTTTCTTTGCCTCATGGCCAAACTTGTCGTTGAAGTATTTG
>CAMPAA010000268.1 GCA_946631345.1 uncultured Verrucomicrobiota bacterium | reverse complement strand
CCCGCCGCATCCAGTCAAGCGGCGTTGCGAACTGCCCAGACCAGCGCAGCCACAGCAGGATACCCAGCATCACCGAGAACGACAGCGCGCATCCAGCGTCGAACACAAGCTTCGGCGACAGGCCGTAAACAATCAGCGCAGCACTGCCCCACGCCGCAAGCGAGTCCGCCTTGCGGCCAGCGAGTTCGCCGCCCAGCCACAGACCCGTCATAAGCGCCGCCCTCACTGCGCTCGGCCGCGCACCGGAAAGCATAACGTAGGCGGCCAAAAGCGGAATGGTGCACGCCGCCGAAAGACGCCGCCCGGCGCCCGCACGCTCAAGCAAGGCCCGCATCAGCCCGGCAACGAGCATCACGTGCAACCCGGATATCGCAAACACATGCAGCGTACCCGCCGCCGCAAAAGACTTGCGCCTGTTCGCCGCCATGCCTGTTCGCCGCCCCAGCAGCATGGCCTGATTGAACGCCGCCAAATCGCGGCACCAGCCAAGACCGGTATCCACATGCCGTGCCAACCTATCCGATAGCCGCCGATACAGCATCCTTGGATATCCGCCATGCGCTGCCGACAGCCTTTTCATGTGGCCGGCCGACATCACCCAGAGCGTATGCGACGAGTAGCGGTTCGCCGCCGACCGCCTCTGCGACAGCCACCCTGCGCATCGCCATCGTTCCCCAAGCGCCGGGATCCGGCCATCCTCCTGTACCGGCGCGACAACCCTGACCGCCATACCGGCAATATGCGAATTGAAGCGAACGGTCCACCCGTCCTTCCGCCGACTTTCCCGCAACGTCGCATCTCCTTCTACAGTCAGCTCGAACGCCGGCGGCGATCCGCCTGCGCCAGGCCCATGCGACATGCGCTCAACTGCAAGCCGTCCACATTCCGATCGCCACGCGAGGGCCACGCCAGCCAACCCCGCAAGCGCAAACCTTGAGAACGGAACGCGCCAGCCAACCGCCACGCACACGCCCATGACTGCGGCGCACGCTGCCCACGGCCAAAGCGCCGCCATCTGCGGCACGGCAAAGCCCAGCGCCTCGCCGGCGATGAGCGCCACCGCAAGCATTACAGAGGCGAGCCCATGGCTGTTCTGCCGCAAGAACCGCATCTCAGATCCAATAGTTCCTGTCCAGCACCCGCCATCCGGCGGCGGCGTTTACGTCCTCGTCGGTCACGGCATCGTGCCCCGCAAGATCGGCGACCGTGCGCGCCACCTTCATCACACGGTCGTAAGCCCGCGCCGAAAGGTCCAGCTGTTCAAGGCGACTGCGCAGCATGACCTGTGCCGAACGGTCCAGCCTGCAGTATCTTGCAATGTCACGGGAACGCATGTCGGCGTTGCAGAAGATATCCGGGTCGTCCGCAAATCGCGCCTCCTGAATCGCCCTCGCACGGATGACACGGCTGCGGATTGCGGATGACGGCTCGCCGGTGGGAAGCTCCGCCAGCTCTTCGTATGACACGGGCGTCACCTCGATCTGGATGTCGATGCGGTCGAGCAGCGGGCCCGACACGCGATTGCGGTATTCCATCCGCTTTGCGCGCGAACATCTGCACTGGTGCCTTTCGTCGCCGAAGTAGCCGCATGGGCATGGATTCATCGCAGCCACCAGCATGAAGCGGCTTGGATAGCTGCATGTGCCGGCCACGCGGGATATCGCCACGCTCCCATCTTCAAGCGGCTGCCGCATCACCTCCAGCGCGTTGCGCGAAAACTCCGGCATCTCGTCGAGGAACAGCACGCCGCGATGCGCCAGCGACACTTCACCCGGCTGCGGATGCGTGCCGCCGCCGATAAGCCCTGCGGTCGAAGCCGTATGGTGCGGTGCGCGGAAAGGCCTGTGGACGACTATCGGCTCACCTGGCTTCAGGACGCCGGCCACAGAATGTATGCGCGTAACCTCCAGCGCCTCCTCTACGCTCAACGGCGGCAGAATGGACGGTATTCGCCTGGCAAGCATCGTCTTCCCGCAGCCAGGCACCCCTATCATCATCAGATTGTGGCCCCCGGCGACCGCCACCTCGATGGCGCGCTTTGCGAACCCCTGCCCCTTGACGTCGGCGAAGTCGTCGCCGGTGTCGCGCCCGGCACGCACCAGCCGCGCAAGGTCGGTGAACACTGGCCTGAGCATGGCATCGCCCTTCAGGAAATCCAGCGCCTCGCGCAGCGTCCGCACAGGGTAAACGGAAATGCCGTTCACCACCGCGGCCTCCTCCGCGTTCTCCACCGGCACAAGCACACCCTTGCGCCCTATCCGCCGCATCTCCATCACGATCGGCAGCACGCCTCGCACGCGCCTGACCTCGCCGGAAAGCGCAAGCTCGCCCACCATCCCCCATTCCGCCAGGTCTGGACACCGAACGCGGTCCGCCGCCGCCAGCAGGCACACCGCAATCGGCAAATCGTAGATCGGCCCCTCCTTGCGCACATCGGCCGGCGCAAGGTTCACGGTTATGTTCATTTCCGGTCTGGCGAAGCCGGAGTTGGCGATGGCCGTGGACACACGGTCCTTCGCCTCCTTGACTGCGGTGTCGGGCAGCCCTACGATTGCGAACTGCGGCGACCCGCTCGACGCGCACACCTCGATCTCAACCGTGCGCGCCCGCACGCCGGTCACTGAGCCGGAATAGCATTTGGCCAATCTGAGACCTCTTTCCATACTTCTCTACCTCCTTGTTTGAAATTCCCTCTCGATGGCTTGCACCAGCCCGCACCCGTCGCAGTCAGGATGCGCCGACAGGCAGAATTCATGGTGAATCTGAATCAACCCCTGCAGCAGCACGCCGTTTCCGGAATACAGCGCAGGATTGTGGTCCCGCCCGAAAAGCCGGAACGCCGTCAGTCGCGTGACCGCGTTCTGCCCTTCGGGCGGCAGCCATTCCGGCGGTTCGCGGAGGGCCCCGCGCGCCAACGCGAACGGCACGATCACATTCGCAAGTATCGCGGCTGACAGCTGTCCGCCAATGTGGCGCGGCTTGCCGCCGGTGAACAGCGCCGCCGCATCAGCCAGGCGAACGGACGGCGCATTGCCGGGACGCACGTTCGCAAGCCGCCATGGATGCCGCCGCACGACCTCCAGCTCCGCAACGCTCTTCAGCGTTTCAAGCGCCATCTCCTCAGTGGACGGGAGCTCGGCGAACGGCATCCGCTCGGCAAGCGCGCGGAACGTTGCGCTGTTCTTGGCGTATCCGAAGGCGGCGAACATCTCCTCATAGAACACCTGCTCAGGGTTGCCGGTGCGCGCCAGCCGCATCTCAAACCGGTGCGCCTTCGCTTCCAGTCTCCGCCGCCCGGCCTCACCCAGCCACGCCAGGCCCACGTCAGGGCTACCGCCAAAGAACCGTTCGCACGGGCGGGAGGTGCGCGGCAGCTTGGCGTATGGATAGGCTGTCACGTCGATTTCGGCCGGAGAGAAGTCGCGTCGCGCCATGAGGCGCTCCCCTATGCAGATTGATGCACACCCTTCGGGGAGGCCGCCAGGCGGTTCGCCGCCGCGCCATGTGACATGCGCAACAACGTTTCCGTAACAGGGATCGCAGTCATGCCGATGCGCCGTCCAGTCCGACGGCCGCATGTGCACCTCCACGTCGCCATCCATCCTGCGCCCGTCAACCTCGATCACTGCGCCGCGGAAGTCAGGCCCCGCCTCAAGATTCCATACGCCAGGGTCGACGACCTGAACGCGCTCTCCGCGAACCGTCCTGAGTCCGGACGGGCGCAAA
>CAMPAA010000267.1 GCA_946631345.1 uncultured Verrucomicrobiota bacterium | reverse complement strand
CGCTGATGGCGACGATGCCGGTTTTCGAGCCAAGCGAAGCCCGTTATGCGGCCATATCGGCGAACATGGCCAGGACGGGTGATTTCCTTACGCCCATGTTCACATACTGTGGAACGTACCAGCCGTTCAAGGGCAAGCCACCGCTCGTGTTCCAGTGCGGCGGTGCGCTCTGTCGGCTGTTCGGCGTGAGCGAGTTTGCGGTCAGGCTTGCGCCGTTCCTGTCGCTTGCGCTTCTGCTGTACATCCTGCACGGCACGGTGAACTCTCTGAAAGGCGCGTCTTCGGCATGGCTGGCGGTAGGGATATGCGCGACAAGCGTAGCGCTGTATGCGACGGCGGGCATGTGCATGACCGATGTGCCGCTTGCGTGCTGCTCCATCGGCGCGCTGCTGGTGTATGCGCGTTGCAGGGAAAGGCCGCCGCGCGTACGCGATGCGGCCGCAATCGCCCTCCTGCTGGGATGCGGCATGCTTGTCAAGGGTCCCGTGGCGGTCGCCCTTTTCGGCCTGCCCGTGGTTGCCGACGCCGCGCTGAACAGGAACTGGCGGAGCGTGTTCAACGCGAAATGGCTGTGGGGCGTGCCTGTGTTTCTTGCCGTCGCCGTGCCGTGGTTCGTGCTGATGCAGATGGAGCACGAAGATTTCCTGCGCTACTTTTTCCTGAACGAGAACCTGCTGAGGTTCCTCGTGCGCGACTACGGCGACAGGTATGGAGCAGGGCGGGAGACTTTCAGGGGGATGGCCGTGGTGTGGGCCTTGGTCGTGACCATGCCGTGGAGCCTTTTCCCGGTTTACGACGCGCTGAAAAGGCGCTGGGGCATGTTCGACCGGCGGAACTTCTTTTTCGTGTCGATGGTCGCCATCGTGGCGTTCTGGTGCATGACAAGCCGGGTTCCGCTCGCCTACCTGCTGCCGACGGTCCCGCTCTTCGCCGCATGGCTCGCCTGCTCCCAGCACTGCCGGAGGCGGCTGTGGCGGGCGGTGCCGTTTGCCGCCGCGACCGCGACCATCCTGACCGGCGCCACGCTTCTTTACACCTGTTTCCTTACGGACAAGATGCTCGGGAAGGATTCGCCCAAGCGCATAAGCAAGTGTCACTTTGCGCATGAGTTCTACCATGGCCCATGGGGAGAGGGGGCACCAAGATGAAGACGCTTTCGCTCGTCGTTCCGTGCCGGAACGAGTTCAAGCGGCTGCGGCCGAGCGCGTTCCTCGAGGCGACGGAGCGATGGCCCTGGCTTTCGTTCTGCTTCGTGGACGACGGGTCTACGGATGCTACGGCGGAACGGCTCGCATGGCTGGCGAACGCATCGCCATCGATATACTCTATCTACCTTCAGGAGAACCGAGGCAAGGCGGAGGCGGTTCGCACCGGCATCCGACATCTGTGCGAAATGTCCCATGCCGACATCGTCGGCTTCTGGGATGCCGACCTCGCCGTGCCTCTCGACGAGATCCCCCGTTTCGTCAGGTGCTTCGAGGATGACGCCGCACTGTGCGCCGTCATAGGTTCGCGCTGGCCGCACCTTGGGGCCGAGATACGGCGTTCCGCAAAGAGGGGCGTCGCCAGCCTTGTCGCAAAAGCGCTGATCCGGCGGATTCTCGACGTTCCCGTGTGGGATACGCAGTGCGGGGCGAAGATGTTCTCGCGCGCGGTGGCCGCCGAGATATTTTCGGAGCCGTTTCGCACCCGGTGGCTGTTCGACGTGGAGACGCTCGCCCGCCTCGGCCTGTACAGGCTGCGCACGCAGGTGCGCGAGCTGGCCGTTTCGTCGTGGCACGACGTGCCGGGGTCCAACATCGGCATCGGCGCGTCGATATCCATATTGCGCGAACTAGTTTTGGTGGCAAAGACAGTAAAAGGGATGGGAATGACAAAATGAGCCAGATGTTAGCGATACTCGTCATAGTCGGCGGCGGACTCGGCACGTTTCTGCTTGGCATGAAGCATCTTTCGGAGGGCCTGCAGGCCGTAAGCGGGTCGGGCCTGCGGCGGTTCATGGCAATTGCCACGACGCATCGCCTTGCAGGCGTGAGCACGGGGATCATCTCCACCATGATCGTGCAGTCGTCCTCAATAATAACGGTGATGGTGGTGGGGTTCGTGTCGTCCGGCCTCATGAACCTTCCGCAGGCGGTGAACGTCATAATCGGCTCGAACATCGGCACGACGGCGACGGCATGGCTCATCGCCTTTGCGCCTGACGTGAAGATGCTCGGGCTGGGCGTGGTTCTGGCCGGCGCGGCGCTGTATTTCTTCCAGCGGCGGGAGCGGCTGCACAACCTCGGCCTTGCCCTGATGGGGCTTGGATGCGTGTTCATGGGCCTCTACTGGATGAAGGAGGGCCTGGAGCCTGTGCGTTCAATGCCTGCCGTGGTGGACGCCTTCAAGTCGCTCGACGCGACTTCCGCATGGGGGCTTGTGAAGTGCGTGCTCGTATCGCTTGCGTTCACTGCGGTGGTGCAGTCGTCCGCCGCCACCACGGCCATTGCCATGACGCTTGCCCAGCAGGGCCTGCTGAGTTTCGAGGCCGCCGCCGCCACGGTGTTCGGCATGAACATCGGCACCACGGCGACGGCTTGGCTTGCCGCCATGAACGGTTCGGCCGAGGCCCGGCAGACGGCGCTCGCGCACACGCTTTTCAATGTGACCGGCACCATCCTCCTGATCCCGCTCTTCATCCCTGTGATAGTCCCGCTCTCGACACTGATATTTCCGCACTACGCCGATGTCGCAATGGTGGACGGGGTTGCCACGTACCCCCACATCGCAGCGCCGATGGCGGCGATTCACACGATGTTCAACGTGATAACGACCGTCTTCTTCATGCCGTTCACCAGGCGTTTCGCCGGGTTCGTCGCCAGGATAATCAAGTCGGATCCTGCGGAGAAGCCCCATCTTAGCGTGCTCAGGATGTCGACGTACATTTCACCGATAATCGCTTGCGACCAGGCGTTCCTTGAGGTTGCGTTCATGAGGGACAGCGACGTTGAGCTGCTGGCCGGGGTGAAGGACGTGATTTCCGGGACGGCTGAGGAGCGGGTGGGGGAGCACATCCTGCACCGCGAGGAGGTGCTCGACAAGGTGCAGCGTGAGATCGCGGAGTTCCTCGGGAAGATCATGGTAAAGCGCGTGCCGACGGATGTCTCCGCCCGCGTGAGGCGGCTGCTGCGCGTTTCCGACGAACTTGAGTCGGTGTCGGACGAGGCCGCCGTGATACTGAAGGCGACGCGCAGGATCAGGAAGGGCGGGATGGACTTTTCCGAGAAGTCGCGTAATTTGCTTCTTGACGTCCACGACCGTGTCGCCGCGTTCGCGGGGATGGTGTCGGACTGCGTGAAGTCGCCGCGCACGCATTTCGACCTTGACTATGTGCAGGGAGAGTCGCACGCACTTGGCGAGCTGGTCCGCACCGGCAGGCGGAAGCAGCTGGACCGCGTAGGCCCGGATGATCCCGGCTCGGCGATACGGGTGCTTGCGGAGCTTGACGTGCTGAACGCGTACGAACGCATCCGGTCCTGCTACACCAACATAGCCGAGGCGGTGGCGGAGCGGAAATAGGCAATGCCGCAGCGTTCGCGCCCGCGCGTATGCGCAATGCCACAAAAACCTGTAAGCGCCAATTCCCTTTCTTTCCGTGTCCAAACCGGCACCGCTCTGTGGCCAGACGGAGTGGCATCTGTGACCAAAAGGAGTGGGGTCTGTGACCACAAAAAAGAATTGGCGTCATTTC
>CAMPAA010000266.1 GCA_946631345.1 uncultured Verrucomicrobiota bacterium | reverse complement strand
GAAATTGATGGCATCTGTGATCCAATGCCGCGCGGCGGACGCCGCTACATGGGCTACACTCTACTCGTCCAGAACGTCGATGCCATCAAGATTCTGAAAGCCTCCGATGAAGACGCTTTCGACGTCCCCGCGATCGACGAAACGCAAAACATCGGCCCGATGGAGATACAGGCGCTTGGCAAACGCCGCGCACGCGGAACGATCTTGGCCACCTGGCGACCCAACAACATCATGCTTGAAACTGCGCGCAGAAAGCTGATCTTCGCGACTATCGCCAACCAGACGCTCCCCGCCGCCGGAACATCCGTAGAAGTGGTCGGCCTCCCCGAGACCGATCTGTTCAGCCTCACCCTCTCCCGTGCGGCATGGCGTCCATCGAAAGACACGCCGACCGCGCAAAAGGAGCCAATGGATATGGACTTCGGCAAGCTGTTCGGGGAGCCAGACAAGAATCGCCGCCTGATACCGTACTACAACGGCATGTCTGTGCGCGTCAAGGGTGAAGTCGTGGGTCTTGAGTCTGCTGACGGGCATATTGCGGAGATGTCCATATCGGACGGCAAGCGGCTTCTTACGGTTGATGCCAGCACGGTTCCCGGCGCAGCGGATGACGTCAGCGTGGGCTGCCGCATCGAGGTGACCGGGGTATGCGTTCTCGAAACGGACAACTGGCGACCGGGCGCGCTCTTCCCGCCAGCGAGCGGATACCGAATCGTCATGCGCAAGCCTGATGAACTGCGCATACTCTCGTACCCGCCGTGGTGGACGCCCGGGAAGCTCTTTGTGGTCATCGGGATACTCGCCGCCGCACTTGCGATGCTACTTCTGCGGCTCGCGCTCAAGCGGCGCTTCGGCGCAATCATCGCCAAGGCCAAGATCGATGCGCGCGTAAGGGAGCGTACGCGCCTTGCCGTGGAGCTGCACGACTCCATCGCCCAGAACCTCACGGGCGTCGCGATGGAGATACGCTCCGCAAAGCGCGCAAAGACCGCCGATCCGCCCGGAATCGACCGGCACCTCGACCTTGCCGCCGCCACGCTCGACTCCTGCCGTGCCGAGCTGCGCAACTGCATCTGGGATCTCCGCAGTCTCACCTTGGACGAGGCCACGATCGACGAAGCCATCCGACGGACGCTCCAGCAGCATCTTGCCGGCGCTCGGTTGGAGGTACGCTTCAACGCGCCGCGCCAGCTGTTCCCGGATAGCATGCTCCACACGATTCTGCGGATCGTGCGCGAGCTTACCATCAACGCCGTGCGGCACGGCCACGCAAACGACATAAAGGTCGCAGGATGCATCGACGGCGAAAAACTGCTTTTCTCCGTCCGCGACAACGGATGCGGTTTCGATTCCGAACACGCCCCCGGCGTGCGCGACGGGCATTTCGGGCTTCAGGGCATTCGCGAACGCATTGAGACGCTTGAGGGAAACATCGAGATAGAAAGTGCCGCCGGGCGCGGGACGAAAGTCTCATTGTCACTCCCTCTGCCAACAAAAAGAAAGACAGGAGATCGATGGGGAAAATAAAGGTGCTGATTGCCGACGACCACGCGATAGTCAGGATAGGGCTAAGGTCCGTGTTCGGCTATGAACCCGACATCGAAGTCGTGGCGGAGGCAAAGAACGGTATCGAGGCCGTACGGGAGGCGGAGAGGACGCGCCCCGACGTCGCAGTCGTTGATCTTATGATGCCGCACAAGGACGGCGTTGCGGCAACCCGCGAAATCTTGGCGGCAGTGCCGTCCGTAAAGGTGTTGATACTGACTACATTCGGCACTTCAGACGGTATCGCACATGCGCTTGAGACGGGTGCTTCAGGTGCCATGATGAAAACGGCCGACGACGGGATGATCGTCTCCGCAATCCGCCGCCTCGCGAAAGGCGGGCGGTACATCTCACCGGACGTGAGGCGCCAGATGGAGGAAAGCCCACCTGTCGCCCGGCTCTCGCAGCGTCAGGAAGAGGTGCTGAGGGCTATCGCCCACGGAAAGTCCAACAAGGACATCGCAAACACGCTCGGCATACGCCAGGACAGCGTGGAAGACATCGCAAACACCCTCTACGCGAAGCTCGGCGTATCCAACAGGGCCGAGGCCGTGGATGTAGCCCACCGCAAACATCTGCTGGACATGTAGCAATGGAACGCCGTGGGGACAGACCCTTGCGCCCTGCTTGCTTTCATTGGATTTCGCCTTTGCGTGTTTTTCTTGAACGGTTCAGGCCATCATAGCGCATCACCGCGAACGCGACCAGCCTGCACCACGGTCGCACTCCAGACGACGCCAGCCGTTGCAGCGGCCAGTTTCGCGCATCGCTGTGCCGGGCGGAAGGGTGACAACCACCGGCGACCTGGGATTCGGCGCGAACCTGAGCGTGACGGCGGCGGCAGATCCACCCGACTCATCCTGATCCGTTTCGTTCACCATCACACGCGTGTTCTCGGTCGAGGCGGCCTCGGCAGACACGAACGTGAGCGGTGCCGGCTTGGCCATGGCCCGTTCGTACCGCCGTGTGCGTGGGTTGTAGAAACTAAGCGATACAAGCGCGGAGTTCGTCGCCTCAGTCGTGCGCGGCACGAGTATCTGCCTCCATGTGACTCCCCTCGCGTCGCGCGCCGTCTCCTTCACGTCGTACGCCTTGAATTCGCGCGAAAGATTGTCGATTCGCACGGTCACGTTCGATGGGCAGTAGCCGTCGAACGAAAGCCGGTACTCTGCGGTGACGAGGTCGCCGGGATGCACCTTGTCCGGCGAAAGGGTCTGCGTGAGGGAGAAGCGCGTTCCCACCGCGCCCTCGAAGTCGAGCGGGCGTCCCGACGCCGGCAACGGCTTCACCGCGATGCGCGCCGGCTTCAGGGCGATCCTGAACGGCTGGTTCATCACCCTTCCCGACATTATGCTGTTCCCGTTTGTCACGCAGTAGGTGCCTGAATACACGCCAGATACGGCGATGGCGACATCGTTCGTGCCGGGTTCAAGGAACGTCGCGCCAAGCTTGTACACGTTGGGGGAATCGTTCCTGAGGTTCCCGCGCACTGCGAGGTCTGGAAGGCCGACCTCCAGCTTCACCGAACCAGGTTCGATCCTCACCGTGCCAGGATCGACCGTGACGGCCAGCTCCACCGGCTCGCCGACCATCGTCACGGTGCTGCCGAACCACGCCTTCGCCCTGATGGGGCATGCGTCCGAGGCTCTCGCCATGCGCATTGAAGATATGTCGTCGAAAAATCCCGCGAACGGATCCCTGCCGAACGGCCACGCCAGCGCACCCGCAGCAACGCCGCCGACGGCCACCATGACCGCAAGCCTTCTCCCTGCGCGCAAAGCCGCCCAGAACAGCAGCGCAAGCCCAAGAACGGCACCGCCCGCGATTCCCATGCGGCCAGTGAGCGGGAAACGGTACCAGAACGGAAAGAGGATGCGGGACAGCGGAAGTTCGGCGCGCGGGTCGTTCCTAAGCCGCGCGGTCGCGGCGCGTATGCCGCGCATCGTCCCAGCCGTCGCGCCAGTCACGCGCTCCGAGCGTTCGTACGCCTTCACCGCCTCGCGCGGACGGCCTGCCATGACATACAGCGCGCCGAGGTTTGCCCAGTGCGCCGCCGAGAACGCCTTGCCGTCAGGCGCGGCAGCGGCTTCACCCCCACGCAACGAATCCAGAAACTCGGCGTACCGTTCCGCCGCTGCAAGGAACCCCTTCTCGTCTGTCGCGCGGAACGCCAGCGACAGCGCGTGCTTGAGCGTGAAG
>CAMPAA010000265.1 GCA_946631345.1 uncultured Verrucomicrobiota bacterium | reverse complement strand
TCCTTGAACGTCACTGTCGCCTTGCCGTTCAGCCTGCGGCCTGCAACGAGTAAAAACACCGCAATTGCAGACAACGACCAGACGTGCTTTCTCTTCATTATCATATCGTGTTGTGCTAATGTCGCACTTCGATGACCAACCCTTTCCCTCGCCCATAGCGCTTCCCGTCGCGATCAAACAAAACCGTAACGTCCGTGCCATGATACCGAACCCCGTCCAAACACCACCAATCCCATTCTGGCGGCGCGAGCGGCTTCACGTCAATACGCCCGTCCTCGTGCGGCACAAGCCCACACAGACCTGAAATCACAAGGTCGCAAAATGTGGAATGATTGTAGTCCTTGCCACGCTCGCGTGGAAACCGTTTAAGCATGGCGGGGGTTTGAAGTATGATCGTGCGTGAAATCCAGTCGCCCGTAAACGGATTCTGGTTTTCGTCAATCCACGGCACAAGTCCACCGTCTTCAAGCTTTCGCACATGCGCGGCGGCGTACTGTTTCAGAAGGCGAGCGAAGCCGTCCATGGGCACGGGCATCCCTTCCAGGCGGTCGGACTGAAGCGTTTTGTAAAGGGCGGTTAGTGCGACAGATGTGGAATAAGGCCAGCTCGGGCCGTTCCACTTGCACTCGTGCCCCTTATAGTCGATCTTGAACCCTGGCGTGGAACGCTCCGGAAATGTCAGCCCCCACTTTGCCGAAAAGCCATCCTCACGCATGAGCGGCTTCCATGCGGACATAAACGACATTTCAAGCGGCATGCCGAAATAGAACGGCGCGTATCCATGAAGTTCACAGACGGAATTGTGACTTCCGTCGGTTGCGACTGCTGTAAAAAACTCCCGTTCCGCATGCCAGAGGCGCGACGTGACGGCATTCGCAATGATGTCTGCTTCATCGCAGAATCGGCGGGCGAGCACCGCATCCCCCGCAAGCGCGGCGATCCTCGAAATGGCATCAGCCTCAGCCCACATCGCGGCATTTACCATAGGACGCGCACCACCTGGCGAAAGCGCGCACTCAGTCCCTTCGTGTCCACAATCCATGCTGAAAAGGCCCGTCGCCGGATCCTGACCCGCCTTGAAGTTCCTGCCAAGCGTCCAACCATCCTTACACTTCTCGAATCGCCGGACGAACTTCGGCAGCAACGAAAAGGCGAAATCGCGGTCGCCAGACACCTTGAGCCGTTCGAGCGTCCCCCATGCTGGCCAGCAGACATACGATCTTGGGCCAGTCACGTTGCCCTTGTCGAGCATGAACCTCGTGTAGTCGTCCATAAACTTGCCGCAACGCATCCACCGTCCCTCGCGCAGATGATGCCCCATTGCGCATGAAATCGTATTTTCCGCACCGGCCCACCTGACAGTCGGCAGAAACTCAGACATAACCCACCCCGACGCAGCCTTTCGCAGATGCTTGCGGTAAGTCCACCAGCGGAAATAGTACGTGCGCGTAATGTCGGGGTCGGGGCACTCGAAAAGCGGCACTTTATCCCTAAGGAACTCGTATGCGTGTGCGTTGTCTATCGCGTTTGCGTAGAGTTCTTCGTCTGCGGCGGAAAATGCGTCAAAATGCGCTCGCATAAGTTTCGCGTCAAGACATCGCCGCGCCACACCGCAGCGTTTGTAAACAACGAGCGCCATACCAGAGAAGGTCTTCACCTCCGGCGAACGCAGCGAGCGGAGTCCAGCCGCATCACCATTGCAGGCCCCGACCACCTCGCATCCATAGGGCGGCGGCAAATTGACCTCCACGGCGGCGTCCGGCACGAACACACCCGCTTCGTCAACTGCCCGGACGGTGCGGAAAACAAACTTCTCTCCCCAGCTTTCGTCCACCCATTCAAGATGATGGAACGCACCTGCCGTCACGCGCCTGTCCTCCGCCCACGGAACGCCATCCCGCCATGTCTTCACGCTCACCTCGCCCGGCGCAAACGGCACGTCGTCCCACTTGAGCCTGTATTCCCCGCACCCTCTGCGTTTCCGTCCCTGCGAGACGCCGTTAACAAAGAGCTCTGCCTCGTCGCCGGACGTATAGACGTGCACGGGTATCTTCATCCCCTCCTTCCAGTTCCAGTGCGGCAGGATGTGTGCCGTCGGCTCGTCAGGACGCCACTTCGACTTGTAGAGCCAGTAGCGGTCTTTCGGGAATCCGCAAAGGTCGAAGATGCCGAAATACGAACTTCTCGCCGACCTGCGCCACGGATCAGGTTCGCCAAGGTAGTCAAAGCCCGTCCACACGAACTCACCGAACACGTGCGGATTGGCGTCCTGAGCGGCGAACTCGATGTCCGGGATGTAGTCGTTCGGGTGCATCGGGCACAAGTCCCACGACGGCACTTGGTTTGTCACAGCCCTCTTGTCGTCAATTGGGAACGCATACACTCCACGAGAGGAAACGACGGAACAGGTTTCGGTACCGACTATCATCTGCCGACCCTTGAATTCCGCGTAGCGTTGCGGCAGATAGTTCGCGCCGAAGACGTCCGTTCCCCGTCCAACTCCGTTTGTGACCGCCTGCTGTTTCCAATGCCCTGCTGTCACAGGCCTTTGCTGCGGGTCATTAGCGTGGAAGATGGCCGTAAGCTCACGCGCCGTGTCCACGCCGAGCTGCGGGTTTCTGACGACCTCGGGCAGCTCATTACCCGCACTCCACATCACGATGCACGGATGGTTTCTGTCGCGCCGCACGAAATCGACTATCTCCCGCTCGTGCCATTCGTCCCACAAAGCAGCCATGCCATTCTTCACTTTGGGCATGCTCCATTCGTCGAACGCCTCGTCCATCACCATGAAGCCCATTTCGTCACACAGGTCGAGAAGCCCGGGCGCGGGAAAGTTGTGCGATGTGCGGATTGCGTCACAACCCATCTCCTTCAAGAGCGAGAGCTGACGCCTCGCCGCCTCCTGCTCGAACTCCGCGCCGAACACGCCGAGATCGTGATGAAGGCATACGCCGCGCATCTGCCGGTGCTTCCCGTTCAGGAAGAACCCCTCCGCCACATCGAAGCGCAAGGTGCGGATGCCGTAGCGGAACTTTTCGCCGCCAAGTTCAATTGAGTAGAGCCTGGGCGTTTCTGGCGACCACAGTTCCGGCTTTTCAACCTTAAACATCTTTTCCTGCTTCCCGCTCTTCGACATTTCCCATGTCGCCCTCACCGTCGCCGCGTCAGCAGAGACATCTTCCGTCCAAATCGAGACCGACCCTGGCACAACATGGTCTACGGGTCGCTTTACAAGCCTGGCGTCACGATATATTCCAAGCCCCGTGTACCAGCGCGACGACTTCTCCTTGGCGTCGATTCCGACACGCACCGTGTTCCCGCCCTCTTTGATCAGACCATCAAGCGGCACGTTGAACGAAGAGTATCCCCACGGACGCGATGCTGCTTTTATGCCGTTCACCTCGACCGTCGCGCCGGACATGACGCCGTCGAACTCCAGCCGCCACGACTCGCGGCCAGCCTGCAGTCCGCGCCACTCTTCGGGCGTCACCATGAAAGTCTTTTCGTACTCCGCCCTGCCGAAGCATGGCAGCGCCCCGCAGCCCGTGTCGTATCTCGACGGATCGAAGTCGTGGCGGATTGCATCGTCGTGCGGAATGGAAACCGTCTGCCACTCTCCTCCTTCCCGCCTGAACCTCCAATTTTCATGGAAATCCGATGCAAGTGCGATGGCACAAAACGCAACGGCAGGGAAAAACAGCATAAAGGTTCTCATGTAATCGTAAACTCTTGGCCGTGGAACATGAAATTGCCAG